>CBDVEF010000071.1:0-7504 GCA_965372935.1 uncultured bacterium
TCATACCAGATCCTGAAATAAATTCAGGATGACACTTTCGCAATCCATAATGACAACACTATAATTCAAGATAAAACAATATTCCATTCAATCATTCTTCCCTACTTTGTCATACTGGGCATTGTGCTAAACTTGTTTCAGCATCTCATTCAGCATCATATACCAGATCCTGAAATAAATTCAGGATGACACTTTCGCAATCCATAATGACAGCACTATAATTCAAGATATAACAATATTCCATTCAGTCATTCTTCCCTCTTTGTCATGCTGGGCCCTGTGCTGAACTTGATTCAGCATTGTTTCAGCATCTCATAATCCATCACTTAGATCTTTCAACATGGGATTAAACTCAGTTATCAACCTAATTTTCCATTCCCTATGCCAATTCTTCAATTGCTTCTCTCTTAATATTGCTGTTTTTACATCTCTTGTACTTTCGTAATAAACCAGCTTTTTTAAATTGTATCTCTTTGAAAAACCACTTATCAATTTTTCTCTATGTTCATAATTCCTCCGCTTCAAATTATTAGTTACACCTATATATAAAACGTTGTTTCTTCTATTCGTAATGATATATACATAATATTTATTCTCCATATTTTCTCCTCTCCTTGTCATGAGGATTAGAGGGGAGGGTGAAATCTATTTTAACTCTTTCTTCTCAAATACGCCTTTGTAAACATTCTTCCGGGAAGCTGTTCCCCTATCTTAATATCATTCAAGTACATTTCGGTAGATGAATTACCTCTTATTTTGTCCTCTATCAGCATATATCCTGGAATATATATTCCTCCGTATATTTTATAATTATCAAACTTCATTGTTTTTAGCAATTTCCCACTCTTAGCTATAAGATCCATTTTTAATATAAGTTTGTTGGATTTATCAATATATAATTTCCTTCTGTAATAAGATGTTTTTTTGACATTCGCAGTAAGATTAAGAACATACATATCAACATCCTCATTTGTCGTATCGAATTCAGCATCATATATTTCACTTAATCTATCATTTGAAGAAGCGTCTTCATATGACATATCACTACCCAGCATACTCTGTTTGAGCATATGTCCGGAAATCCTTATAACATCATCAGCTGCAGGGAGATATATCCACATCTCATCCTTTAATTTTAAGTATCGTGTCCCTCTCTCCTCAGGAGGATAAGAAACCTCGATATAGACGCTTATCGTATCCCTCAGGTACACATTCATCTTCTTCTGAAGTTTTTCACCTTCGAATGTGATATTCATAACGGATTTATAAACAATTGACTGATAAAACTGTTTATTGTCTATATCTTTAAGTAGTTTATCAGCTGTAATTGCATTGGTAATGAATGGAATCAAAAATATTGCAATTAAAATTATGTATTTTTTCATATTATCTACCTCTCTAACAGATCTACTGCTTCTTTGTTTACCCCCGATTTTACAGGGAAATATGTAATCATTGTCGTTAAAATAATTCCTGCTGCAAACATAAATATAAGTACGGGAATACTGAATTCCCCGTAAATGTGCGATTTAATCATAAAATCCATGTCTCCCATATCAGGTAAAATTATTCCATTTATTGACAGATTGTAACTTGCAATTCCACCTAAAATGGTTCCGAGAAAACTCCCTGCTACTCCAAGATAGAAAGCTTCAGTCATAAACAGCTTTTCGACCTTAAGATTATCCATACCAAGCGCTTTTAATGTTCCGATCTCTTTCTTTCTCTCATTTACTATCATAAGCATTGTATTTATAATTACCATTCCTCCAAGTAAAATAATCCCAAAACTTATAACCCTATATATAGAGAGAGCCATTTTAAACCAGAAGTAAAGCCAACCACTTTTATCAACGGGTACGGCTTTATATTGTTCCGGAAGGTTCGAGTTTATTGTTTTTGTTACCTTATGATAATCATCATTTGTCATTATAACAATTTCTGTAATTTTATTGTAAGCTCTTGTAAGGATTTGAGCATTTTTATATGAAGTAAATATTAATTTTGAATTGAAATATGCTCCGTCGAGGTCAAATATACCGCTTATTACTAATTTTATTGCATTAAGAGAGGAAAATCTGTCTGAGCTAACGATAAGAATCGTATCCCCTGTTTTTACATTTAATGTCCTGGAAAGCGAAATACCCATAATACATGTGTTTTCATTATCGATATACTCGCCGTCCTGTATGGAGCGTTTTAATTTCAGTATTTCCTCATCTACTTTTATATCAATGCCAAAAAGAAGTGCCTGTTTGGCATCTTCTTCATACCCTATAAGAACAGGTACTTTAATTCTTTTTGATACGGATTTTACCCCCTCAATTTCTGATATGTTGTCAGCAAGAGATTCGGGGACAGTATATTTTATGGGGAAATAATCCTCTTTGTCGAAAAATTTTGTATTTGCCACACGAATATTGCCATACTGAAAATTTATATAATTTTTCATATATGAACCAATAATACCATTGATGAAACTCAACATTATTATTGCAAACATTACTGCAATAGTTATTGAAAATAAAGCAACAATTGTTCTTGCTTTATTTCTAAATAAATTTCTTAATGCCATTCTATTAATCATATTAATCCCTCAGTGTTTTAACGGGTTCAAGTTTCGCAGCCCTTACGGCAGGATACCAACTTGCAAGAAATGCGATTATAACACCTAAGATAAGTGCAGGTATGATGGATTCGAAACCCCATGTGCTTTTAATAGCTCCCTGAACAGGATATCCAATATCCATATCGCCAAACATTGACAAATCGAATCCCTTAATCACAAAAGGTAGATTAATAAGAAATCCGAATGCAACGCCTGCTAAACTTCCTATAAAACCGATTATCCCCCCTTCAATTGAAAAGAGCAATTCAATCTGTCTCCTTGACATACCCATCGCTTTTAACATGCCGATTTCTTTCCTTCTTTCAAACATACCGAGTAAAATCGTATTAAATATACCTACCGTTGCAACAATTACAATCATAAAAATAAGTAGTGAACTAAAACTACTCTTCACCTTATCGAGATTTAAGAAATCTTCTGACAAATCTTCCCATTTATAAGCGGAGACACCGGTAAATGTCTCATTTATTTTTATTTTTTCAGCATTATGATTTTTTGTTTTAATAGATATACCGGATATAAGCCCATTAGCTGCCATAAATTCCTGTGTTTTTGCAAGTGACATAAAAATCGATAGCCTGTCTATATTCGGATTTCCTGTGGATATTATACCTCCTACATCAAGATCGAATGCGTCGAAATTCCCGTCTCTATTTTTAAATACTAATGTAAACACATCTCCTAATTTCAAGTTAAGCGAATGAGCAATCCGTCCTCCGATAACTACCTCGTTATCTTTACATTGATCAATCCATACACCCTCTACGATATCATTACTATAATGGAAAACGGAATCTGCTTTATCGGGTTCAACACCCCGAATAACAGCTTTGGCACTAACATCTCTCGTAATTATATTTGCAATGAATTGAATATCCGGTGAAGAATATTCATATTGTTTTGATATATCAGTGTATTTTGTATATTCAAAGTATGTCTCGGGGAGAGGGACTACATCATCGAGATTATAATCATTTCCCATTACCTTTATTTTACCAATATCTTTGTCTATAATATTTTTAACAGATATATTATAAAATCCTGAAAGTAAAGAGTTAACAAAAACATACAAACCGATACCAAAGGCATATGTAATGATTGTTATCATTGTTCTATTCCTTGCCCGGAATGTGTTTTTTAAAGCTAATGTAAATAATCTTCTAATCATTTTCTCTCATCCGTTTCGATTTTCCCGTCTTTTAGCTTGATTAATCTCCTTGCAAAATTCATAACAAGCGGGTCATGTGTCGAAAAAATAAATGTTACATTATACTTTTCATTCATCTCTTTCATTGCTTCCATTATCATTGTAGCATTTTCAGAATCGAGGTTTGCCGTAGGTTCATCTGCAAGAATAAGTTTCGGGGATTTCACAAGCGCCCTTGCAATCGATACTCTCTGTTGCTGTCCCCCTGACATCTCTCTTGGAAATCTCTTATTAAGGTCTTTTATTCCAACATCATCCAGAGCATTTAATACATCCTCTTTCTTATATTTTCTGTGTGCAAGCATAAGAGAAAGTTCCACATTTTCGTAAGCCGTAAGAACGGGAATAAGATTATATGTTTGAAATATGAAACCGATATTAATACGCCTGATGTTTGAAAGATCTGATCTGGAAAGTTTCGAAACATCCCTTTCCTTAAAAAAATAATCACCTGATGTTGCTATGTCAAGGCATCCTAAAATGTTCAGAAATGTTGTTTTCCCTGAACCGGATGGTCCGCAAATGGCAAGAAATTCACCTTCTTCAATATTTATCGATATATTATTTAGTGCATGTACCTCTATTTTTCCCGGATTGTATGTTTTCTTTAAATTTTCTAATTTTATCATATATCACCTCAAAATGAATGTTGAAACATAATTGAACCTGTACAACTATAATCACCACTACTCAATCGATAATAACCTCCCATTAAAGTAGTGTGAAATATCTGTTTGCCCATTTTTAAAATAATACTAGTTAGTATCGATCTGTCCGATATGTTATAAAGGGAGAATACACCTCCCGTATATGACAGATTAAATGGATATGATATTTCGGATGCCAGCATATAATTACCATTTTCGATTTGTGGGAAATGAAATAATAGATAATTTACATCGCTCTTATAAAGAAATTCAATATCCGTGTAAATTCCGTTCCCAATTGGCATTGTATAATCAACCATAGCAGAGCACATATAATTAAGTGAATCATAATTCAATCTGTTTGCATAAGTTTGTATTTCTCCGTTTAAACCGAATACCCAATCCATATTCGCAGACATACAGAAGACATACCTGTCAGAATCAGTAAAATCTATTCTGTATCTGTTATACATCTGTATGAATTTTAGATTTAAATTTGAAATATTTAATTCTTCCTCAAAAACAGCACTGTTGTCTTTAACATTAACTTTTCGTGGATTTATGAAAATCCCGGTTCTGAAACCAAACCAATTAACAGGAGGATATAACAGAATTGAAATACCATCCCTTCCCATAGATTCGGGTGTATAAAAAATAGAATATATCTCAGGCATAAAGTTGTTAATCCTGAACATCCGTCCCGAGCTTGTTATAAAAAATTGTCTTCCTATCGTAATCTCAAGCAGGTTAATATCCGCAGAGACATATAATCTATTAAGAAGGAATTCAGGAGACGAACTACGACTACTTGTAATATACATATTTGCTTCTGCAAACATAACATAGTTTGATATTTTATTTTTTATATTCAATTTACCATTTAGAAGATTATCCTGCCCCCAATTTGAGTTAACAAAAGAAAGTGTATATACATCATTTACACCACCTCCCCACTCAACTGAGCTGTATATAGTAAAGGGGATTAATACGGTTAGCAGTATAAATCCTATAATTCTAATATACACCTCCCACATTCATCCCTTTCGGAACTACGATTGTATATTCGACTGTAATATATTCCTTTGTCTTTGCGGAAATATCGAGATTGAATTTCACTATACCTTTATCATCAAGTTCATAACCCTTAGGGGATATTTTTACTTTCACAACCTTAATCTTTTTATTCTTACTTACGGGTATCCTATCTTCTATAGCTAATTTTACGGATCTGTTATGCCTATTAGTTATCGTTGTCTTATACTTATAGTAATATGAGTCCGTTTTTGACAATATACCTCCCTTTTTAACATCTCTTTTTACAAGTTCCCTTTCTACTTTTACACTTTTATCGACACCACATTCAAGGGAAGCCGTATCTTTTGGTATAACACTCGTCATATAACCCTTTCCGCTATAATCATTAGCCCAATAGATATCCATATTACCGGGGAGGAAGGGATACTTTTTATTGTTTAGGAAATCGATATGGGCATATACATATTTGGACATTATCGGAGAAGTGAATAACGATAATTTCCCTTTTCCATTTATAGTAGAAATAAATGTTGTTTTACTTGCATCGACGGAAGGAATCGATAATCTCCCCGGAATTGTAAAGAGGAAAGAATAGACACTCTGTTCTACCTCTGATGTGGCAAAATGCTCTTCTATTTTTTTATCCGTTTTCATAGCGGGAGCAGATGATTCCTGTGCTTTTCTTGACATCGATTCCGCCCCTAAATATGCAGCTTTTGTTTTTACCGGATAGTATTGTTGGAGATACCAGGGTGAAATATGAGTGGCATAAGAGGAGATTTCCGGAGAGGATGTAGAAACCTTCATTTTGATATTATCCCAGTCCTCACCGGTTATTTGCTTTATCTTTGCCATATAATCGAGAGCATAATTTCCTTCGGAATCAAGGACTTTGAGTCTGTAATATGGGGTCCATGAAGCACCGTTGATGATATAATTAATATTGACAGACCCTTTAGCATTCCCTTTTTTCTTTATATAAATGATTAAATTTTTATATTTGTTTCTGCTTGAAGTAAATTGACTTATATTATTCTTCAATACCTGAATTCTTTCGCCTATATCACCGATTTTGATTGCAGTAAAAAGGGAATCGTTTATAAGGGAATCGATACCCGAACTGAAGAATTTGTATGCGTTTTTCCAGTCAAGAACACTTGTTTTTGTTTTAGTGTCCGCTGAAAGAGCATCTCTCATCGTATTTAAAAACCCTCTTTTTGCTGATATTGATTTTATATGATTGTCATATTTTGATAATTTTCTTTCTAAATTTTCCAGTTGTATCTTTAAGTTCTTAAGTGCTTCACTTTCAATATCCTCTTCGTATATTGTTTTTATATCATATGAGTAAACGGTAATATTCGATGAAGATGTTATTCGTATTGAATTGTCATTCAGTTTATAGGGTAATTTTTCTATCACCATTTCTGATGGGGTTTGTGTAGCTGGAATTGTAACAGTTCTTTGAATAAGTGCTGTATTTCTATATACAGTAACATCTGTAATTTCCGATTTAAAGGCAAGTAATTGAAATGATATAAATATTATTAGTGCTGAAAAAAGTAGTTTTTTCATATACCCTCCTGAGTTGTTCTAATTCTATTATAATTTTCCAATAAATGCAAGAACATATCATTCACAAATGAAGTCTGGCGTCTGATGTCTGGTGTCTATTACTATTTATTCGTGTAATTCGTGTTTAATTCTCCCTCTCCTTGTTTATCTCTTTCCTGTATTTAAAGCAATAAATTATTCTCTTCTTTTTGGTGCAATTCATTGTTATTTTTTTCTTTCCCTTTTCGGCTGATGTCTGGCGTCTGATGTCTATTTCCTTTATTCGTGAAATTCGTGGTGATTCTCCTCTCCTTGGTTATTTCTTTCTTGTAATTAAAGGTAAAAAATTATTCTCCCTCTTTCCCCTTCGTGAAATTAGTTATTGTTTCCCTTCCTTTTCGGCTGGTGTCTGACGTCTGGCGTCTGATGTCT
>CBDVEF010000072.1:0-7484 GCA_965372935.1 uncultured bacterium
AAATAAGTATTTCAATGGTCTGATTCCAGAACCTGATACATTTGACGATACAGATAATAAACTTATACAGGTTATAAATAGTGCACCTGAAAATGTAGGTTCATTATTCGAAAAATTCCATATTAGACAAGCTACATTTCAATTGATGAATTTAGCTAGAGAGGGAAATAAATATTTTGATTTTAAAAAACCATGGGTTTTAATTAAAGAGGACAAGAGGAAATGTGCTACAACTCTTTATCTTCTTGCAAACCTTATAAACACAATTTCAACACTTTTTACACCTATAATTCCAGAAGGAATGAAAAAAATAAAAAATGCTCTTGATCAAGAAAATAATTCATGGGATAATGAATCATAACTGAATATTAAACCCAAAACAAGATTTAATAATCCAGGTATATTATATAATAAAATAGAGGATAAAATTATTAAAAGAGAGGAGATTAGATTAATGAACAATGGGAATATAGAGAAGGAAGTAAAGAATAATATTGAAGTGACAAAAGATAATTATGTAACTATAGAGGATATACACAAATTAGGACTAAAGGTAGCGGAAATAGTAAATGCTGAAAGGGTTGAAAAAACAGATAAATTAGTTAAATTATTTGTTAGGATTGGGAAAGAGGAAAGACAAATTATTGCAGGTATTGCAAAATATTATAGCACTAATGAGCTGATCGGGAAAAAAATTATTATCGTATCGAATATGAAACCAGCAAAAATAAAGGGTATAGAATCCAGAGGTATGTTACTTGCCGCCAGTGATACAGATGCTATGTCTTTATTAACTGTTGACAGGGATATATCTTCCGGTGTAGAGATCAAGTGATAATTGATTCCCATTGCCATATTCAAATGGATGAATTCAAGGATGATATTGAACATATCATCTCTATTGCTAAAAGGGGTGGGATATACCAATTTATTGTTGTCGGATTTGATATAGAGTCAAGTATTAAGGCTAAAACAATGTCATTAAATTATCCCGAAATAAAACCTGTTTATGGTATTCATCCCTATAATACAGTTAACTCTTCGATTTCTATAATGAAAGAACTCAATGATCTTGTAAAAGAAAAGGAACCCCTGGCAATAGGGGAAACAGGTTTTGATTTTTATCGTGATATTTCACCCAAAAAAAAGCAGAGAGACTTTTTTGAAGCACATATAGAACTTGCATCACAATATAATTTACCCCTTGTTATACACACAAGAGATGCTTTTGATGAAACCTATGCAATTCTTAAAGAGTATAATAGATTTAACGATATCCTACATTGTTACACAGGAAATTTAAATGATATTGGAAAATTCAATGAACTAAATATATACTATGGAATTACAGGTATAATTACATTTAAGAATTCTAACTTAAGAGCGATAGTAAAAGAAATGCCATTAAATAGGATACTGATTGAAACGGATTCACCATATCTTTCTCCGGTTCCCTTTAGGGGGAAAAGAAATGAGCCATCCAATTTGAAATTTATATTTAATACGCTATCCGAATCAGTACATATAAATTATCAGAATTTAGAAAATATCTTGCTTAAAAACACTAAAAGGGCATTTAATTGTAATTTTGATGAATGTTAAAAAGGAAATAAAAAAACTAAAATTAGTACCTTCAAAAAAAATGGGACAAAATTTTCTTTTTGACGAAAATATAGCCAAAAAGATAGTATTTTGCACCGAATGCGACAAAAGCAATCCAATTGTCGAAATAGGCCCAGGTTTAGGGATTCTAACTCAATATCTTATAACAACATATGACAACTTGATTCTAATAGAGAAAGACACTATTCTATCTAATTACTTAAAAACAAAATACCCAAATGTATCAATTTATAATGGAGATTTTTTAAAATACAACTTTAGTAATTTTAATGATTTTTGTATAATTTCCAATCTTCCATATTCAATAAGCAAATTTGCAATTAGAAAAATTATAGATTTATATCCTGCAATAAGCAAGTCAGTATTAATGCTTCAGAAGGAAGTAGCTAAAAGACTTACTGCAAAACCCAAAAGTAAAGAATATGGAGCAACTACTGTAATAACATCACTATTCTATGAAATTAGAATATTATTTAATGTTTCAAAAAACGTGTTTCACCCTATTCCAAAGGTTGATTCATCCGTGATTTTATTACAAAGAAAAAGTGAATTACAATTTTCTTCTGATGATTACAAACCATTTATAAAATTCATATATAGTTGTTTCAAATCTCGCAGAAAAAAATTAAAAAATAATATTGATTTTAGCATCTGTAATAATCTTTATTTTAATGAATTAATAGATAAAAGAGCAGAAGAATTAAATCTTGATGAATTTAAAAAATTATTCCTTCTGTTAAAATCTAAATAATCCCCCTTTTTTCTTTTTCTTTTTTGTCTTAATATATTTTGAGTTGACATTTTCTTCACTATTTTCGTTATCTTCGGTTTTATCTATTTCATCTGCAGGAATGTTTGTTTCATCTTCATCAAAATCGGTTTTTTCCCCTTTAATTATGATCATTCCAGATACTATTAGATCATAAATAATTTTTCCTGTTTTGATTTCAGATTTGTTGATTTTTCTGGCAATTTCTTTTAAGCTTAAATTGCCGTCAATCAGAGATAAAACTCTCCATTCCTCATCATTAATTGTCAATTCATTTTCATCTGTTTCGGGATTTTCATTTAATTTAAGAATCACATTGACTGATGGGATTGTTTCTTCAATTTTTTTCCATTCATCAAGCTGCCTTGCGGCATCCAGCATTAATTTCTGAATTGGAATATTTACTGTCTTTATAGTTGTTCGCTTATGAGGATCAAAAAAGAATCTACCTGTATTCCATCTTAATATATAATGAATTGCATCATCACCTTTATATTCATTGGCAGAAACATCAACTACTATTCCATTTTCAAAATATATTATACCCTTATGTTCATTTGATTCTATTTCTAATGCACCATCTTTCTTGCCAATATTTATAAGTTCAAGTATATCAGTTATATCAAAATCTTCTAAATTCCCTTGAAGTGGTGACAATGTTTCCTCCTTACTAAAGTAATTTCATATTGATACTATAACCAATTTGAAATATTTCGCAAGTTAAATTTTCAGTAAACAATACCTATGCTAAATCTATTGCTACCTCCTGTATCTCTTTCTAATGTATAACTATAGTCAACTCTTATCTTTTTTACTATAAGTCCAACTCCAAAGCTTGCAATTGAGTTTTCACCTCCAAGAATATAGGATGATCTCAAATTAAGAATACCATCATATAAATAATCAACAGCTATTTTGCAATTTACCTTCTTTGGGATATTAATGAAAGTGTTTTTAAAACTTTCCATAAAGGTTAAACTATCTGAATCTGTTGAAATGTAATATTTAGAATATCCTCCAATAGACACACCTACATTACTTTTAAATCGTTTAATGTTAAACCGCTTTCCAATAGCAAATTTAACCCTGGAAGGTTGTGATATTTTATCAGTTTCTCCAAAATCCATTGTTGGACCAAAATTATCTAATTCAAAGGATATTATTACACCTTTTAATATATATGGATAAAAAAGAACACCTCCACTAAATGAAGAAGTGATTCCTGAATATATATAGGCATATTGACTGATAACTTTTGCCGTAATACCTACTTGAAGTTCCTTATATATTTTATATCCTCCAGAAATTGTTACTATGAAGTCAGAAAAATTTATTGTTGAAATAGGTTGATCTTCCGGTATTTCTCCTCTTAATTCTATCTCTCCTCCATTAAAATATGAAATTCCAAGCATCAAACCGAAATTTTCTGCCATATTTCTTGATATTATAATATCATCCATTCTCATATCAAAACCAACTTCATAATGATTGAATTTTATTCCAAGATTTTTAATATCTGAGAGTATTGCAGGATTATCATTAAGAGATGATACAAAATTAAAAATTGTGCCATACCCTACATCATAAGTTGATGAAATAGGTGAAGCATTAATTTCTAATACTGATAATCCTCTGTTTTCCTCTTTGAAATCTTCAGGTTGCAAGAATAGTGGCAAAAGAAGAATAACCACTATAACATACTTGTATTTCATAAAACCTCCAAGGTATGATAATATAATAATTTATGTGGATAACCAATTCATATAATTTAATAATCTTTTGATAAGTGTAGGTATTTCGCAACATATAAGATATCCACATTTTGAAAGAGTTATCCACAATTACACATCAGGTGTAATTTTCTCAACATCAACAATTGTATCAGCTTCTTTTAGTCTGATTATTCGTACACCTTTTGTATTTCTTCCTATAACTTTTATCTCACTTGATTTCATCCTTACTACATTTCCATTCTTTGTAATGAAAATAAGTTCATTCCCATCATGTGTTTCTTTTATTGCTATGACATTTCCTCTATTCTCATCTGTTTTTATTGCAATAACACCTTTACCACCTCTATGAGTTTTTCTATACTGATCTACTCCCGTTTGTTTCCCGAATCCTTTATCTGTTATGACAAGTAAATTATCATTCCTGTGTGCAACAACCATCCCTATTACTTTATCATCTTTCTTTAATGAGATTCCACGAACTCCATGAGCAGACCTACCCATTACTCTTACTTCATCCTCATTGAAATGTATAGCCATCCCCCTTTTAGTTACAATTATAACACTATTATTACCTGATGTTATTTTTATTTCATTGATAACTTCACTCTCGCCAAGTTTTGCAAATATTATACCTGTTACCCTTGGATGAGAGAAATCTGATAGTTTCAATCTTTTTGTAATACCTTTATTTGTAACTAAAATTAAATATTTGTCATTATCAAATGATTTCACAGGAACAATTGCCTTAACTTTTTCCCCCGAACTGCAATTTATAAGATTAACAATTGCTCTTCCTTTAGCTAATCGTCCACCAACAGGAATTTTGTAAATCTTAAGCCAATATGCTTTACCTTTATCTGTAAATATAAGAATATAATTATGTGTTGATGTAACAAATATTCCCTTAGCAAAATCTTCTTCTGCTGTCTGGACACCTATTATCCCTTTTCCTCCTCTTTTCTGATTTTTATATGTTGATAAGGACATTCTTTTAATGTAACCCTTATTCGATATAAAAACAACAACCTTTTCATCAGCTATAAGATCCTCTATATCAAGATCTTCGGGGCTTTCACTCTTTATCTCGGTTAATCTATCATCACCATATTTCTCCTTAATTTCGATAAGTTCTTTCTTGATCTCTTGTAAAAGTAATGGCTCAGACTCAATAATAGACTTATAGAATGCTATATCTTTAATGAGTTTTTCATATTCCTTATCAAGTTTCGATCGCTCAAGTTTTGTGAGTTTCGATAATTTAATTTCAAGTATTGCATTAGCTTGTTCAACAGAAAATGTAAATCTGTTCATTAATTTATCTCTGGCATCGTTTACATCATTACCCGATTTAATAATTTCTATAATTTCATCAATGTGATCAAGAGCCTTCTTTAATCCTTCTACGATATGAGCTCTTTTCTCTGCTTTATCCAATCTAAATTGTGATCTTCTGGTTACAATTTCTTTTCTATGCTCTATGAAAACATTTAATATCTCTTTTAAATTCATAATTTTGGGAATACCATTTACAATTGCAAGCATAATTATTCCGAAATTCGTTCTAAGTTGTGTGTATTTATTAAGATTGTTTAAAACAATCTTTTTATCATATCCCTTCTTTATGTCCAGACAAACTCTTATCCCGTTCCTATCAGATTCGTCTTTAAGATCATAAATCCCCTCAATTTTCTTTTCTTTAGCATATTTTGCAATAGAACAAATAAGATTAGCTTTATTCACTTGATAAGGAAGTTCGGTAATAACAATTTTTTCTCTACCATTTTTTGTGGTTTCATAATTTGCTTTTCCCTGTATTTGAATACTCCCTCTTCCTGTCATATAAGCATTTCGAATACCTATTGCACCCGAAATGATACCTTGTGTGGGAAAATCAGGTCCTTTTATAAATTGCATTAATTCATCTATTGTAGCATCTTTATTTTCTATAAGGTACACCACCCCCTCTATAACCTCTGTAAGATTATGAGGTGGGATATTAGTTGCCATACCTACGGCAATTCCCGAAGCTCCGTTTATCAATAGATTCGGAATTCTTGCCGGCATTACATTTGGTTCATCAATCCTTGCATCAAAATTAGGTATCATATCCACAGTATTTTCATCGATATTTACAAGCATTTCAGACGCAATTTTTGATAATCTTGTTTCAGTATATCTATATGCGGCAGGTGGATCACCATCTATACTGCCAAAATTACCCTGCCCATCTATTAATGGATATCTTAAAGAAAAATCCTGAGCCATTCTAACAAGTGCATTGTATATTGACTGATCTCCATGAGGATGAAATTTCCCTAACACTTCACCTACAACACTTGCCGATTTCTTATGTGGCTTGTTATGATATAAACCCATCTCATTCATTGCGAATAATATCCTTCTATGAACAGGTTTTAAGCCATCTTTTGCATCAGGAAGTGCTCTTCCAACAATTACGCTCATTGAATATTCAAGATAAGCATCTTTTAATTCTTTACTTATATTAATTTCTAAAATTCTATCACTCATAGTACACCTCTTTAGATATCAAGATCCTTAACATAATGTGCATTTTCTTCGATAAATTTTCTTCTCGGTTCAACTTTATCACCCATAAGAATTGTGAACAACTCATCGGCTTCTTCAGCATCTTCAATCGTTATTTTTTTCAAAATCCTTTTCTCTGGATTCATAGTTGTTTCCCATAATTGATCGGGATTCATTTCACCAAGACCTTTATATCTCTGTATTGACAGATTATCATCATTAAGTTCTTTAATTATTGCATTTTTTTCCTCTTCATTATATGCATAGTATTTTTTATTCTTACCCCTTTTTATAAGAAAAAGGGGAGGTTGTGCTAAATATACAAACCCTCTGTCTATTAAGATCTTTGCATATCTATAAAAAAAAGTAAGTAGTAATGTTGTTATATGAGAACCATCGACATCTGCATCAGCCATAAAAATAATTTTATGGTAACGTATCTTATCTATCTTGTCTTCATCTTCATATTCATCTCCGAATGTAATACCTATTGCAGAAACAATTGTTTTTATTGAGTCATTTGCCAATATTCTATCAAGTCTGCTTTTTTCAACATTAAGAATTTTACCCCATAATGGAAGTATTGCTTGAAAATTGCGATCTCTTCCCTGTTTTGCACTTCCACCTGCGGAATCTCCTTCAACAATGAATATCTCTGTAAGAGAAGGATCTTCCATAGAGCAATCAGCCAGCTTTCCGGGTAATATGTCACTTTCTAGTGCAGTTTTTCTTCTTGTAAGTTCCCTGGCTCTCTTTGCTGCGACTCTACCTCTAGCTGACATTTTAACCTTTTCAAGAATATTATTAATAAC
>CBDVEF010000073.1:0-7480 GCA_965372935.1 uncultured bacterium
ACCTTCTATTGCC
The DNA here is from genome assembly GCA_965372935.1 of uncultured bacterium. Taxonomy (GTDB): domain Bacteria; phylum Hydrothermota; class 32-111; order QNBC01; family QNBC01; genus JAGLYS01. Next base: position 14 of record CBDVEF010000073.1, read on the forward strand.
ATTAATTCATTAATAGATTTTTGTCTGTCAACTTTTTCCAATAATTTTTCTATCTCGCTTATATGCCATTCTAAATCCTTTTCCCGCCTATTATAATACTTCATAATTTTTAAACAATTTTCAGAAGCACCTTCTACAAATTTTTTCGCTAACTTTAATCTCTTTTTAGAATCATTGTATATTTCTGCTTGTTTTAATATCATATATCCAGAATTGTAATGCTCTCTCGGGTAGAAAGTACCCATATAATAACCATAGTAATTGAAATAAGATAACATTATCTCCTTCTGCGATAAAAATTCAAGTGCCTTTTTGTTAAAATCAACCTCTCCGAATACTAATATTTCCTTGATATGCTCTACGGGAATAAACTTTTTGTCCCCTTTCTCATTTTCAAAGAAAAGAGTATTTTGTTTCCTCTTCAACTCGCCATTTGAAAAAATATATATAGTCTCTTTCATTATTAACTCCAGCAAAATTCAAAATATGCACATTTTTTGCAAAACCTATTTTTAACTAATTTAGGAGATTTAATATTTTTTATTATTAAATTTATCTCTTCTATTGCCTTTTTAATTTCAATTTCATTTTCCTTTGTTAATATTAAAGGAACTCTTTTCTTCTCCTTTGGGAATAATAATTCTCCTTCAACATTAAATCCTATTTTTTTCATTTTGTATAAATAGAATAACAACTGCATCTTCGCAGCTTTTTCAAATCTTGAACTCTTCTTTACCTCTGCAACGATAATTTTTCCATTTTTCATCCTTATCATATCTACTTTAATATTATCTACTTTGATTTCCTTTATTTTCTCTCTTTCATAAGTCTCATTACTTAAAATTCTCCCAATTTCTAAAAATGCATTATCCTGAAAAGGGGTTATTTCATGAGACATTAGCCAAACTTCTCTTTTACAGATATAATAATACCAGATCAATGTGCCTGTTATTTTATTCATTAATTACTTCTGGTATTATAACAATATTGATTTTTATATATAGTAAATTTGGATTTCAATTTTCCTAGGTAAAGACTTCTTACCATATTAATGCCCCATCATCAAAATCGCCTGGAATAACCAAACCTCGTTCTGAAGAATAAAGACCATTGCAAAGGATCCACTGTCCTAAGTATTCTGATGCAATATTTTTTGGTAAAAACCCATATCTTGCATATATATTAATAGAGATTTTTGCTATTCTACCTGCGATTGCTCGCCATGCCTCATGTCGTTTCCAACGGTCCTTAATTGCATTTGCCTTTCCCATTTCATCTTCAAGGTCTGGATCTTGTTCCAAGACAAGAAATGTGTATTTTTCTCGCTCTTTACCTCGAAGCAATTCTTTTACAGTTTCATCTTCCTCCCATCTTGCAAATTTTTTAAGATGTTCTAACCCTATATCCTTTTTTTTAGATAACATTTCAAAATATTTATTTGCAATCGGTAAAATATCTTTTTCTTCAATGTTTTCTTTTATCAATTGGCGAGTCACTTGCAAATGAATAATATCATATATCATCTCTGAATATCTTTTTCCTCTATCATTTACCAAGTCTACAACTTCAACAATAGCTTGAGTAGACATATTACCCTTTCGATTACAACGACCTGCAATTTGAACAAGACTATCAAACGGAGCAAAATCTCGAATTACAAAATCCATATCAATATCAACACCTGCCTCTATACATTGAGTTGATACAACAATACATGGTTTATCTTTCGTAATAGTATCAATAGCCTTTAGTCTATCTCTCGGAGTTACATCTGCACTGAGAAATAATAATGGGATATCAGAAAACTCCTGAGGCCAGCTCTTAGCAAGTCGATCACGCACAAGCCTAGCACTCCCGCGGGTATTTAGTGTAACCAATATTCGTTTGTTATCCCTTAACCATTTATTTCGATAATCAAATATTTCATTGCAAAAGTCTTTTATCTTTAATTTTTCCTTCAGTCTGAATTTAAATCTGTATCGGTTAAATTTTTCAAAGTAAGATTTGTAATTTTTTATAAGCGGCTTTGCATCAGGAATTATTGAGGGGAGTGTGGCAGACATAAGTAAAATACTAGTATTGCCAATTTCCACTAATCCTTTTAATATTTCTTCTAAAGGTTTCCAGAGTTTACAGGGAAGAGATTGAACTTCATCTATTACCACCAGAGAATCACATAAGTTATGAAACCGCATTTGATACCTTGCTCTTGGGGCCATAAGACTCATTAAAAATTGATCATAAGTAGTAATAACTAATTCTGTCCTCCATGTATCAATAAAAAAATGCTCCGCATTTTCCTCCATACCCTGTCTATATTTTCTGTCAGCTAACGAATGACTTGTTAAAAACCATGAACCATCAGCTTTTTCTCCGCCAATAGTAGTCAATAAGGTTTTATATTCCCTTGTAGTTTGATCAATTACAGAAAGAAATGGTAGAACAACTATTATCTGAGGAAATGTTCCATATAGACCTATCTTTTCTCTCAATCTTAAAAGCCAGGTAGCAGAAAGCAATGTTTTGCCAATACCTGTAGGTGCTGTAAGGCTAAAGATATCTGGAGTTTGAATGTTCTCAATATTTTCTATAAATTCATCTCTCATTGCTTTCCGAATTTTATTTACAGATGTATCTTTTGGGTCTCCTATTTTCCGCTTAATCCATTCAGGTTTCCAATATCGGTGTTCTCTATATAAATATTTTTGAGGCTCTTTTACCGCAAGAAAAGCTTTATCTGCTTCAAGTAATAACGAAAAGATCAATTGTAATTTTAATCTAAATTTAACAGCTTCCTCAATTGACAAATCCTTAAAAGTTGGAAATACTTTATTATCAAGATACTGTTGTATTTTTGCCCAGGGACGATTGTCAAAATCCAAACTGGAAATATCAATATCACACTGCCGATTTAATAAGTCAATTAGTAACGTACCATTTTGTCGTTTCAAAATTTTGGCAAGTGTTCCACTTCCTATCTCTCGTAGCCTTTCTACAGTTGGCAATCCTCTATGATGTCCAAAAATAACGGAAGATATCAACAATGTATCCAACATATTCCACTTCTCCTTTTCTGATAATAAGAGAGTAATAAGAGTGGACATTGGTGTATGAGCCTTGTTCTTAGGGTCATCTGTATAAGCGAGAGGATTCTCAATATATTTTTGGAATGCCTCTGTTGCTTTACCAGTATCGTGTAATAAGACTGACCTACGAATTAGCGATTTGACTTCTAATGATATCACTTTGCTTGAATGCAACTGACAAAGGCTATCAGCCGCTACCATAACTTGAGAAATATGCTCGAAAAGTTGTAAATCTGGATGAGATTTCAATATTGTCATAAAAACATTATTATTTTATCGCCGACTTTATACGCTTGGTTTGTCTTAACTGGAATAAGGTTTGACTCCCGTTCTAAAATATATCTACAGTGAGAAAAAATCCTGTCCTGTGTTACAGTTCGAGGCATCTGCAGTAGCAGTAAATGAATAGATAATTCTCTACTTAATGCCTGTTTCATATTAAGGTTTCCCTCTCCCTGTTGAAAAACAGACTGAACATCATGGACCCCCTCTGGTAAAGATGAGCACTCTGGAGATCCAAGATATTCAATATCAGCCATCATTTCTGATAATCCAAGAGATGGTGTAAAGTACCATCGTTTTTCCTTCAATCTTTCTTTTAATTGCAATAGGTATGGATTCGGAATTGAAATCCAAACAGTATAAACCGGGTTAAATAACCATTCTTGAAGAATCAAAGTTGCCTTTTCTGGTGATGTTCTCGTAATTGATTTTTGCATTTTTTTTATAGCGTAAGGTAACAGAGTAGGAGGATCCTTACGGAGTTTTGCCCTGTGCCAATGAGTAATTGGGAGTTTTCCTGATATTGCAATATAAGCAGGTTCCAGCTTGACTTGAGGTTCATCTTTAGGCAAACCAAGAACCGCACCAATAATACCCAGCATTACAGTTCTTGGAGGGACAGGGTAACTTAATGCACTTGCCGATGCCTCTGCCCTCAAGAAATGAGCAAACCTGCCTTTCAGTTTAAAATTTATCACTTTCATTGACTATATTTTACTGCGTTTTTGTAGAATTTTCATTTTTATAGGTGAGATTTTCAATATCCAAAGCCTGCCAGTCTGTTGGTAAATTCTCCGAAAATTGAATATCTGGTGATTTAGCGTAGCGCACCGTTTCTATCCTCTTATTTTGCTCCAACCTATTAATTAGTAATGATAAGTCTAATTTATAGTCTTCAGGGAATGCCCATTCCTTTTCTTTCTTGTCCTTAGTAGGAGTCAATTTTACATAGTCGTGGAGCCGTCCGATCTGAAACTCTTCACCTTTATTGTACTTAATGTCAATCAGTAGATGTGGAATCTGACCCACTTTAGTTCTGGTGTTTCCACATACTCTTACTCCATGCCACATTGCTTTAAGGAAATATTCGTAATCTTCATTTGACATCTTTGAAATTTTTGCAGAATGTTCATTTGCCACACCAGAAAAACTAATAAGAGCATAACGTAGACCAAAATAAGTTGTGAATGTCCCCTGTGTTTTTTCCTCTCCGCTGGCAAAAATAGATGTTCCATGAATATCTACCTCTTCTGCTTTGTGAAGTACCTCACCCATATTGAGTTGAACAGCACCTGTCATAGTTTTTGGTATTGGTTTCCAATCGGCTTTGCGGACGCTTTCTCCCTTTACTTCTTGTTCCTTAAATGCAAATGAACTACCAAAGAGTCGAGCATCAATGAAGGCTTTTAGAAGAATATTAACTAATTCCCCACCGTTGGCTTCATTCTGCTTATTTTTTTGAAGGTAATCCACAACCCTACCCGTTAGATTGGTTGTCCTACCCTCAATGTTGTCAACCAGAATATTATCTCCACGGGCTTTCATAAAATCTCGGACAAAACGTTTCAGTCTAACATCGGTTACATAGTGTGTTCCATCAGGCAGAACCCGTGGTCTGTTCTCATCAGGATCACCATTTGGGTTCCCCATTTTAATATCATAAAGGAACAAAAATTCATGCCTGTTTGACAAAAATTGCTCATTCATTTTCTATACCTCCTTTTTGACTTTTATCTTCCTCTTTTTTAGCTAAAATTGTCGTAGTTAGTGATTGTCCCAACAACAGATAATAGTTAGTTGGGGTTTCATCTAAATCTATGTTAACACCTAATTGAACGCCAAGGTTACCTATTTCTGTAATGAGATTTCTTACATCAGCACTTTTTTCTGTCTCATAAGCCAAGAGTTTCTCACGAATCTTGATATATAGTTCTGGAAGGTCACTTCCCTTTAATGTTAGTCGTTTAAGCCATGTAAGGGCGTTCGCACCCACATTGACACCTCTTGCCCCTTGAACCTGAAGCACCTTGCCATAGAGAACCCCAAGCAAAAAAGCATATGCTTTATGAGGCGAATCAATTCCGCTTTCAGGTCCAAAATAGGGTTTCAACCTTTCCATCTTTGGTTCATAAAAGTTTTCCTCCATATCAATTACCTCCATTTTTTTAAAATAGTAAATCCACCAGCACAAATGCCGTATCCAACCAGCAGCCGTCAGATAAGTCTTCCCAGTTTTGGGCTTTCCTTCATAAAGAAGTGTTCGGTATCCCTTATTTTTTTCAATAGCAGCCAGCCAATACCACCGGGCAGTTCTCATAATTTCATCCCAAAATCTTGTCAAAGGAATCCCTGTTTTGTGATATATAGAGGAAACAATACCTCTTCGCAACTGCCGCAATTTCATACTTGCATTAACATCTTTTGCCTTTTTACCTCCAGGGCGATAAAACAGGCTTCTTAATGCTCTGAGTGATAAATCAGGATGCAAGTTGATTTTTTTATCCTGGAAATAACATATTTCTGGGAAAAGTGAATGTTTCCAATTCAATGACTCATCATTTACCTTTGATAATTCCTTCAATCGAGTTGGTGGAACATCGTTTATCATACCTGTTACATCTCCTATCTCCTGTCCTACAGTTGCCCAGAGAAATGTAAGGTTTAGTATTCCCTTTTCATCTTTAAGGATATCAAGAATTGTTAGTTCAGATTCTTCTACATCAGAAGATGTAGTTTTCACAAAATCTTTTATGTCTCTCCAAATATTCTGTCGGTTACGGTAGTCTATAGTAGTAAATGGGATTACAATTGCATTATCCCCAGCAATAGATGTTATAAAAGGATTTCTGTTTTTTGAATCTTTTTTTAGAAAATGAAATTTATAGATATACAATAAATCAGCACAGGCATTGCAGAGTGCATATCCTTTCCATGACTGCATTGTGTCTATGCCAGGAAAGGTCCCTGCCCTATCCGAATTGCTCAAATTAATGCCTGCTCCTTTAAGAGCATTTGGAAAAACAGTAATACCGGATCTATCACATAATGGACAAATTTGATTATCTTTTGCAGGTGAGCCTCCCGTAATATATCTAATACCAGCGAGTTTTTCGGTCATTAAATAATTGAGATATTCAGGTCGTTGTCCAGGAAGATCACCATTTTTATCTCTGATGGTAAGAAATACCGTTTGCTTTTGCTCACCGATTTTGTCAACTGCTGCTGCAAGAAGATTTTCATAGTCAGCATCTTTCCAGTTAATAATAGAATTATCCAACAACCTGAGTTTAGAACAATTAAGTAACTCTATAATTCCCATAAAATATGAAGACCACTGTTTTTTTGCATTGGCAATTTCTCTGAATGATTCTATGGTTGTTTTAAGAATTTTAGCAGATGGTCCACCTCCTTTTATTTTACTATAACTTCTTTTTATAACAGGTCCGACCTGAGCTCCTTGAGGTCCAGATGGCCTCATAAATGGTAGCCACTTAACTTTTTCTGGAGTCATATCTTCAACAATTAGGCAAATAGTGTCTTCTTCATTATCTTTCTCAAGAACATAAACCTTTTCAATCCGCTCTACGCTTTCCACCAAAAATGGAAAAAGTTTTTCGGTATGATTATTTCGTAATTCATAATACCAATCTTCCAAATTTTCAAGTGGATCGCTCTTATCCCCAAGCTTGTCAAATATATAATCCATAGCCAATATTCGCATTGCGTTAATCATTTTACCTCCTCTCTCAATTGTTGCATTCCAAATGTTGAAATCTCTTTCTTATACATACATTTCCTTCATATATACAATATAGCACTTTTAGTAAAAATAAATCGTATTTATTTAAATACCTATCTATCTATTATTTTTACAAGAATCTGATTCCTTATTGTAACTCAAACTAACCCCACTAAATTTACAGATTCCATAAACATTATAATCCTTCCTTTACGAACTCCCACATTAACTACATCAATTATAATCTTTTCGTAAGTAATGTCAAGATAACAGACAACAGACAACAGTTACAAGTTGCAAGTGCCAAGTCTAAAAGTCATAAATCGTAAATATATTTTGTTCCCGTTTGCGATTGTCGTT
>CBDVEF010000074.1:0-7465 GCA_965372935.1 uncultured bacterium
GTCAACAAAAAACAGGGATCATGCTTATAATCAAAAGAACAAATTAATAAAGGAAGGTTTTCCCACATATATAAAAACACTGAATATGAATGATAATATTTGGTATAGACTAAGAATCGGTATATTTAATCAGAAAGAAGATGCACTGAAATTTTCGACATATATTACAGAAACAACAAACCACAGTTGTTGGGTTGCTCCTGACACACTTGATTCTATACCCGAGGTAGATATAAAAACATTTCTGGATTTAAATAAAAATAAAAAACAGGATATAGTACATATAGATATCAATGGTTTCCTAAGATTATTCGAAATTAACCAAATGAAAATAGATCTAATTTATTCATCTGAAGAACACTTTTCAAAAAGAGCTAAACTATTAGTAAAGCCCGATAAAGTAATCATAATCGATGATGATAAAAACTATATATTTAAATGGGAAAACAATACATTTACAATTAAAGAATCCGAATGAACTATAATAAGTGCATCGATGATCTTAATAGATTTATTAACTACGAGAAAAATCACACTCAAAAAAAAGATTATGGAATAAGGGAATTCTCTAATTTCCTTTCTCATATAAATTCTCCCGAACGATATGGGAAATCGATACTTATTGCCGGGACAAAAGGGAAAGGTTCTACTGTTAATTATATATCTTCTGCTCTTATTAAGATGGGATACAATGTAGGTTCGTTTTATTCGCCTCATATAAAGGATATTCGCGAAAGGATATGTTATAATAATAAACTTATTCCAAAAAAAGATTTTTCAGCAATCTATTCATACCTGATAAGCAAATTCTCTAACAAGGACAGATCTTATAAAACCTTTTTTGAAATAATTACAACAATTGCCTTTTTATACTTTTATAGGAAACAGGTAGATTTCAATATTATTGAGGTTGGACTTGGCGGCAGACTTGATTCTACTAATGTATTACCAAATCGATACGCTATTATAACACATATAGGTCTTGACCATACCGAAGTGCTTGGCAATACTATTGAGAAAATAGCTTATGAGAAATCAGGTATAATAAAACCAGGCAGTACTGTAATAACCGGATTTCAGAGAAAAGAGGTAATGAATATAATAAAAGATACTGCATACAGACTCGGGGCAAAATTATATATCATCGAGGAGCATATAAAGGATATTGAATATAATATGTTAGAAGGTAAAGTATCATTCAAATTCAATGAAAAACCTTTATCCCTAAAAAGCAAGATGCTTGGCTTTCATCAAAGGGATAATATGCTAAATGCATTTATGTTGTTAAAAATAATGGAATCAAGAAATGAAATACACCAAATAGAGAATATTAATATATTCGAAAATGCATTTATTCAAGGGAGATTTGAGATAAGAAAAATTAAAAGTAATACATTTATACTTGACGGGGCTCATAATAAGGATGCGATGAAAACATTGGTGCAAAATATTAACGCAGCTTTTGGTGGGAAAATCATTAATTTGATATTTACATGTATGGAAAATAAGAATTATAAGGGTATGATTAATAAACTTCAACATTTAACGATTAATAATGTTTATATTGATAGTTTAGATAATCCGAGAGTGTTGAACACGGAAATATTAATTAATGTTTTTAGATCGAATGGTTTTAATAATATTTTTACAAATAATTATTTAAATTCTATAAAAAACAGTGAAGACAATATATATTTAATCACAGGTTCATTTTATTTGGTAGCAAAGTGGGAATTTATTCTTGACAAATTAGTTTAGGTCATTATACTTATGCCATATTAAATATATTTATAGGAGGTTTTTCTATGTTTTTACTGGCACCTATAAGTGCTTTAACTGCATTGTTATTTGCTTTTATGTTTTATAAGAACACAATGCAAAAGCCGGAAGGTACGGATAGAATGATATTCATTGCTCAAGCAGTGAGAAAAGGTGCTTCAGCATTTCTTTCTCAACAATATAAAGTAGTCGCTGTTTTCTTTGTTTTAACATCACTGTTTATAGCATTTTTATCCTTTGGTTTACATGTGCAATCTGCATGGACACCGTTTGCATTCTTAACAGGAGGTTTTTTTTCTGCTCTTGCAGGTTTTATAGGAATGAAAACAGCAACAAATGCAAGTTCAAGAACAGCCAATGCTGCAAGAAAAAGTTTAAACTCTGCTCTTCAAGTTGCTTTCAGGAGTGGAGCGGTTATGGGGTTAACGGTTGTTGGATTAGCATTGTTTGATATTTCATTCTGGTATTTTATTCTTCACAAGGCTTTACACTATGACCTTATAATTACTACAACTACAATGCTTTCCTTTGGAATGGGAGCTTCACTTATGGCTCTTTTCGCTCGAGTGGGTGGGGGAATTTTCACAAAAGCAGCAGATATTGGAGCCGATCTTGTTGGGAAACTGGAAGAGAATATACCGGAAGATGATCCGAGAAATGCAGCAGTTATTGCAGATAATGTAGGTGATAATGTAGGTGATGTGGCGGGTATGGGAGCAGATCTTTTTGAATCTTATTATGGTGCTATTCTAGCAGCCAATGCACTTGGTGCCTCTGCATTTATGTTAACAAATTCCAAATTAATTGAAAATGCCGTAATTCTTCCTTTACTTCTTGCAGGACTTGGTATTATTGCTTCAATTATTGGCATATTTTTTGTCAGAACCAAAGAAAATGCAACACAAAAAACACTGATATCGGCATTAAATAGAGGTATTTATTTTAGTGCAATATTAATTGTTATAGGATCTTTTTTTATCGTAAGATGGATACTCCCGGGTTATATCGGAATATGGGGGTCTCTTGTCATAGGACTAACAGTCGGTATAATAATTGGGAAAAGTACCGAATACTATACATCAAGCGAATATAAACCTACTAAATATATTACCAAACAAAGCCAATTCGGGGCTGCAACGGTTATAATCTCAGGTCTTGCCGAAGGGATGAAATCAAGTGCAATACCTGTTCTAACCGTTTCAACCGGAATACTCTTATCTTTCTGGTTATCTCAAGGTTTCTCCCATCCGATTTTAGGATTATATGGTATCGCAATATCCGCAGTAGGTATGCTTTCAACACTTGGGATAACACTTTCTACCGATGCATATGGACCTATCGCCGATAATGCAGGAGGTAATGCTGAAATGTCGAATCTTCCCGAAGAGGTCAGAAAACGAACAGATGCTCTTGATTCACTTGGAAATACAACAGCTGCAACAGGTAAAGGATTTGCAATAGGTTCTGCTGCACTTACAGCACTTGCACTACTCGGAGCATATATTGAAGGGATAAGGGCAAGTATGATAAGAACAGGGCAAACATTTCTTACTTTGGGCTCAGAAACTGTTCCCGTTGCTCAGGCTACATTACATGATTTTATGATTTATTTCAATGCAACTATTATTAACCCAACACTAATAGTAGGCTTGTTTATCGGTGCGGCAATGCCATTTTTATTTTCAGGTCTTACTATAAGTGCAGTAGGAAGAGCATCGGGTAAAATGGTTAATGAGGTAAGGAGACAATTTAGGGAAATCAAAGGGATTATGGAGGGGAAAGCTCAACCTGATTATGCTGCTTGCGTTGATATTGCTACAAAAGCGGCTCAACACGAAATGTTGCTACCCTCATCCCTTGCTGTTGTAGTCCCTATTATAACTGGTCTTGTTTTGGGTGTTCCCGGTGTTATGGGACTTCTTATCGGAAGCCTGTCCAGTGGATTTGTTCTCGCAATATTTATGGCGAATGCCGGTGGGGCATGGGATAATGCAAAAAAATATATTGAGGATGGAATGTATGGAGGTAAAGGTAGTGACTCCCACAAAGCGAGCATAATAGGTGATACTGTCGGCGATCCTTTAAAGGATACATCCGGACCTTCACTCAATATCCTTATCAAACTTATGAGTATGGTAAGTATTGTAGTTGCCGGATTAATTGTAACTTACCACCTTATTAAATAATTATTTCTTTATAAAATGAATTTAACAAAAAGGGGATAGATTTCCTATCCCTTTCTATCATCCTGAACTTGATTCAGGATAAATTCTCTTAATGTTTAATTGAAATCCCGCTAAATTTGTAATGATATAGATCGTGCATTAACTCTTTTTTATTGATCTCAAATATTCATCAATTGATCGTGCTGCAACCTTGCCTGCACCCATTGCCGATATAACCGTAGCAGCACCTGTCACAATATCTCCTCCAGCCCAAACCCTGTCCTTTTTTGTTTTGCCTGTTTCAGCATCAGCTACAATATATCCCCATCTATTGAGTTCAAGGTCAGGTGCGGTTTCAAATATAATCGGATTTGGGCCTGCTCCAATTGCTACAATGATCATATCAAAATCAATAACCTCATTTGACCCCTCTATAGGAAATGGTCTTCTTCTTCCTGAATCATCAGGTTCACCAAGTTTCATCGATATACATTCTGCGGCATTTACCATTCCGTTTTTATCACCAATATATTTTACAGGAGCCTTTAGAAAATGGAAATTCACACCTTCCTGCATTGCGTGGTGTATCTCTTCATCCCTTGCAGGTAGCTCCTTTTCGCTCCTCCTATATAATATAGTCGATTCTTCTGCACCCATCCTGAGAGCCGTTCTTGCACAGTCCATTGCCACATTTCCTCCACCTATTACAGCAACACTTTTCCCTCTTGGAGCAGGAGTATCATATTCGGGGAATTTATAAGCTCGCATTAGATTGATTCTTGTAAGATATTCATTTGCACTGAAGATATTTATTAAATTTTCCCCTTCTATCCCCATAAAAACAGGTAATCCTGCACCAACTCCTACAAATACTGCATCAAATCCTTTTTCATTCAGCATTTCATCAATACTATATAATTTACCTACTACTGCATTGAGTTCAATCTTAACACCAAGGTTTTTAAGATAATTTATTTCACTCCTGACTATATCTTTTGGGAGTCTGAATTCAGGTATCCCATATGTAAGTACACCACCAGGCTCATGAAGTGATTCGAATATTATTACGGAATGTCCCCTTTTTACAAGATCTGCCGCAGCAGTAAGCCCTGAAGGCCCAGAACCTATAATTGCAACATTTTTTCCTGTAGGTTTTTCTTTTTTTGGAATAATAACAGCATTCATTTTCCTCTCATAATCAGCGACAAATCGTTCCAGTCGCCCTATGGCTACAGGTTTATCCGATTTATTAAGAATACACTTTAACTCACATTGAGTTTCCTGAGGACATACTCTACCTGTTATTGCAGGTAAGGAATTTGTCTCTTTTATCTTTCTTGCAGCTTCAATATATTTATATTCTCGAATTAACTTTATAAAACCCGGTATATCAATATTAACAGGACAACCTTCTATACATAATGGAGTTTTACATTGCAAACATCTTCCGGCTTCAATCTCTGCAATTTCAGTTGTATATCCATAGGGAACTTCATTGAAATTATATTTTCTAAGTTTAGGATCCTGTTCAGGTATATCCTGGCGAGGTATTTTTATTTTAATTAATCTCTCATCCTGTTTTGTAAGCCCATGCCATGTACATCCGTAACGAGTACAGATATAAAATGGAATAAGTTTTGAGAATGCAGAAACAATAAATTCTGCAACCTTTGGAGCTTTACATTCATCACATGGATGGTCATCAACAATCAAACTTTTATGACAATGAGGACATGACATATCATCTAATGTATCTTCTTCTTTTAAAGGAAGATCTGTCTCAATTTCAAAAACATTAAGATAAGGACTTAGTTTTATAAAACCATCTTTCCCCTTATGTTTTGCATGTACTAAAATATATTTTTTATCATTCTTTTCAACATTCAATGATTTATGGCAATGAGGACAATAGATATGTAAATATGTACCAAATCCAATATATTTTGTCTCAACTTTATTAAAAATATCCGTTTTTTTACTCCTACTTAATTGAATGGAAAAGAGAAATCCGTTCTTCTTCCAAATATGCTCTTAATCTCTTTGTTAGAAGATCAAAATCAACCTTATGACCATCAAACTGCGGACCATGCACACATGCAAATCTTGTTTTTCCATCAACCAGAACTCTACAAGCACCGCACATACCGGTTCCATCAACCATAATAGGATTTAGACTAACAATCGTTTTCTTTTTATGCCTTTTAGTAATATCACAACAAGCTTGCATCATTACAACAGGACCGATTGCAACTACAAATTCAATCTCATCTCCCCTCTCTGCAAGTATCATATCCATTACCTGAGTAACAAAGCCATGAGTACCATATGACCCATCATCTGTTGTGATATGAAGCTCTTTTGATATAGCCCTCATCTCTTCTTCCATTATGATGTATGATTTTGTCTTTGAACCGATTATGCTGATTATTTCGTTTCCCGCCTCATAATATCCTTTTGCAATATGGTGCAATACTGCCACACCTGTTCCACCACCTACTACTAAAATTTTCTTTTTGAACTTTTTTATCTCAACAGGTATACCAAGTGGTCCGGTAATATCTTTTATAAAATCCCCAACCTGTTTCGAAGCCATAAGTGCAGTGGATTTACCAACAATCTGAAAAACAAGCGTTATCGTCCCTGCAAGTGAATCATTATCAGCTATTGTAAGTGGAATTCTCTCAGCTTTATCTCCAACTCTTACTACCACAAATTGCCCCGGTTGGCATTTTTTTGCAATCTCCTGGGCTTCTATTCTTAGATTTACAATTGTTCCTCTTGCAAAATCCTTTTTATCAAGTATTTCAAACATAATTATCTACCACTCATCACTGTCTTCCAAAATAATGGTCTGCTCATCCTTTTTATCAATACCATGCCATTTACATCCCGATTTAGAACAAAATTTAAATTCAACCAGCTTTAAGCTTGATGTTACCAATATATGAGCGACTTTTGAGTTACATATAGGACAATTTTCATCCATAATAATTGATTCATTGCAGTGTGGGCAACTAATTTCTTTTACAGGTTCTCCTTCAGGTAAAGCTATTGTAGACTTATGATTAAATATATTGAGGTAAGGACTTAGCTGTAATATGCCCTTTTCATCATTTTTATTTACTATCTCGAGTTCAATCATATTGTCTTTTATCAATGTATGTTTACATTGTGGACAATACGGATAGAGAAATGTTCCATTTTTAATTACTTCTCTCTCTGCTTCTTTCTTATTCAGCTGCTTTTGAAGAACCTTCTCAATATTTTTATAGTTAACCTCGTTTTTATCTATTTTGTTATCAAGAGAATATGTATCATACAATAATTTCAGTGCTATTTCAGGATTTTTAAATTCAATAACATGATTTGTACACCCTTTTCTTGAGCAGAAACGAACACGCCCTCCCTCTTCAAGATTCAGAGGAATCATAGGAGCATTACATATATCACATTTGTTCTCCGCTTTTAACTCATCACCACATATTGGACAAAAGAATCTAACAATAGCATCTTCCGGTATT
>CBDVEF010000075.1:0-7407 GCA_965372935.1 uncultured bacterium
TTTTTAAATCCCACGGCCCCCAATGACCAGTTTTCAAAATTAACTTTTGCATTTATAGCAAGATCATTTGCTTTTATAAGATATTTCTCTGCTTGTTCCATATCATTTTCTCTTATTGCAATATTAGAAAGAAGGATTAACGAATCTATTTTTCCATCATATTTATTAAATGATTTGAACATTTTTCTTACTTTCTCTGCATATTCCTTTGCTTTTTCAATTTCATTATGTAACATTGAAATATATCCAAGACCTAAAATTGAAAATGCTTTACTTAATTCATAACCCATTTTATTGGCAATATCCAGAGCAGATTGATATGATCTTTCACTATAATTAATATGACCAAGCATTCTATACACATCTCCAAGTTGATTTAACATAATAGTCTGTCCAAAACAATCCTCAAGATTTTTCGAAATTGTGTAATCCAACTGAAAATATTCTTTTGCTTTATATATATCACCAGATTCAAAATATACTCGTCCTAAATTTCCATATGTTATAGCAAGCCCTATATTGTCTTTTAATATAATCTTTTTTCTTTCACTCATTTTATAATAATATATAGCATTTAACACTTCACCGTCATCTTCATAGTATTTTCCTATAGAATCTAAAACTTTCACTTCCAATTCTTCATTATTCGCCTGGCGAGATAAATACAATGCCCTTTTTAAATCCATATGTGCACCGATTAAATTACCTGTTTTAAAAAGAGTTAGACCATGCATATGATATATTATACATTTAAAGTTCAAATCATCTGTTTCATCTGCTAATACAATAATCCGCTCGGAGAACTTTTCTGCAAGAGAAACATTATGCTCTCTTAAACAGATAAAGATTGCTGATTTTAGTAAATAAACTTTATTGTCGATTTGTTTAGTCGAGGAAAGTTCTTTAGTTATCAATTTATATGCTTTCTTATACGCCCCTCTTTGCAATAATTCATCAATTTTTCTATACATATATATTATATTAAAATGCTTTTCCAAATTTGTCAATAATATCATTCCAAAACAATCTGATTTCCAATGTATCATATTTTACAAATCTTATAATTGTATCGCTGGAAACAATGTTTTTCATAGTGTGTACCAAATAATCATCATTAATATTTGCAAAACCAACAACAGTGCAAGATTCTGAAAAAACAGAATCAAACATCATATCTGTAGAGACCCTTGTATAATCGATTAAAGAATCTGTAATAAACATTATATACTTAGGAAAAGAATCACTTAGATTCTCAAATTTGACATTTAATTCCTTTTTAATAAAATCTGCCTTTTTAAAATATCTTTTGTATGGTTCAACAAGCATTCTTTTATCATATGATAAAATCGATTGAGGTAAAATTATTGAAACAGGTGTATCTGTAAGTGTTATGATAAAACTATGATTAGATAATCTTGAACATTTACTTTGAGATGTGTCAAAAGGATTAAATATTATATTAATTGAAGTATCGTTAAGAGGCATTGAAAATTCGACAATTATATTATATCGTTTGTCGCTAATACGATTGAAATCTACATTTTTTACTCTGAACCTGCTTATAATTGTAGTGTCATTCAACGATATACATTTTTCATAATGTTTCATCTCATTCAGAGAACTGTCTTTAACGGAATTCATCATAAAGTAAAGCGAATCAAAAACGATAGAAGAGTCAAGATATATTGAAATCGAATAATCGATATTGTCACTAATAATATCAAGAGGTTTAATAGTATCACCACTATTGGAAATTAATTCTAATTCCATTTCATCGGCAATTATAGGTTCGTTAAATCGTATATATAAAAGATTTCTGGATCCTTTTATTTCCGAAATGTGAGGAGGCCATATATCGGGACTTGTTGGACCAGATTTTTTACCACATCCGAACAATATAATTAATATGGCACAAAGTACTATTTTACTTCTCATAAATATTAAAACTGATATCCAGTGATCTATACGAATGTGTAAGTGCTCCACACGACACATAATCAACTCCTGTTTTGCAAACATCTTTAACAGTTGCAATGTTAATCCCTCCCGAGGCTTCTAATGGTATGCGATGATTTGCTATTCTAACAGCTTCTTTCATCATATCAGGTGGAAAATTGTCAATCATTATTCGAGAAAGGGGATAATCCAAAGCAATTTTTAATTCCTCAAGATTTTTAACTTCAATTTCAATGGAAACCTTAATTTTTTGGTTAAAAACCTTTTCAAGCGTATTTTTTATACCACCATTTGCTTTAATATGATTATCTTTAATAATAATCATATCATAAAGTCCCATCCGATGATTAAAACCACCCCCACATATTACAGCATATTTTTCAAAACGCCTGAGAACCGGCGTCGTTTTTCTTGTATCAAGAAGTTTACAATTCGTATTCCCGATTTGCTTTACATATTGATTTGTCGTTGTTGCAATACCACTCATTCTCTGAATAAAATTAAGGGCTGTTCTCTCTCCTTCAAGTAATGCTTTCACATATCCATCTACTGTTGCAAAGATATCTCCGTTTTTAACGGCTTTACCATCCTCAATTGTTGGGTTAAAGACTATATGATTGTCCAATTTTCTAAATATGTACTTAGCAATATCAAGACCACATATAATACCGTCACTTTTTGCAAGAAACTCCCCTGTCACAAGTTTATTATCATCTAATGTCAGTTCGGAGGTTATATCACCGGAAGCAATATCCTCCTCCAGAGCCATATCTATAATTCCCTTGTCTTTATCCTCCAACTTAAACCTCATTTTTCATTATTTCCTTTCTTATTGCAAATATTTCATCTCTTATTTTAGCTGCTTTTTCAAATTCAAGTGTTTCAACTGCTTTATCCATTTTTTCCTTAAGGTCTCGTAAATATTCGAATTTTTCAATTCTGCTCATGCCATCTACTCTATCTTTATTATATATAGCTTTCTCCTCGCTTATTCTATATCCAGCAACCTGTGAAATCATCATAATTTCATCTACTGATTTTACAATACTTTCAGGTTTAATACCATAGGTTTTATTATGTTCTATCTGAATACTTCTCCTTCTTTCAGTTTCATTAATTGCCATTTTCATATCGGGAGATATTCCATCGGCATACATAATTACTTTACCGGCACGATGCCTTGCTGTTCGTCCAATAATCTGTATAAGTGTCCTTCCGGATCTCAAAAATCCACTCTTATCTGCATCAAGTATAATAACAAGACTTACCTCCGGCAGGTCTAATCCTTCTCTTAAAAGGTTTATCCCTACAAGAACATCAAATTCACCAAGTCTAAGATCTCTGATTATTTCTACCCTTTTCATTGATTCAATAGATGAGTGAAGGTATCTTGCTTTTACTCCGTTTTCCAAAAGGAAATCCGTAAGATCCTCTGACATCTTTTTAGTAAGTGTTATTATTAAAACTCTTTCTCTCTTTCTTTCCTTGATTCTTATTTCATTCAAAATATCCTCTATCATCCCTTTCTTGTTTCTTATAACAATTGCGGGATCTATAAGACCAGTTGGTCTGATTATCTGTTCTGAGATATGTTTATTCGATTTTTCTATCTCAAATTCTCTTGGTGTAGCAGATACAAATATCACCTGATTTATTTTATTATCGAATTCCTCGAAATACATCGGTCGATTATCAAGACATGAAGGTAATCTAAAACCAAATTTCACAAGAGTCTCTTTCCTTGACCTATCACCATTAAACATTCCTTTCACCTGAGGGACTGTAATATGAGATTCATCGATTATTGTGAGATAATTATCAGGGAAATAATCAAGTATGGTAAAAGGTCTTTCACCCTCTTTTCTTCCCGAAAGGTATCTTGAATAATTTTCTATACCACTGCAATATCCAACCTCTTTTAACATTGCTAAATCATATTTTGTTCTCGATTTAATGCGTTCTGCTTCAAGAGGCATATCCCTTTCAAGAAAGTATCTTACTCTATCACTAAGTTCCTTTTCAATTAATGGAATAATGTTAAGCACTCTATTGTGTGATGTAACAAATTGTTTTGCCGGATATAATCCGATTTTTGCAATTTCCTGTAGTGATTCTCCTGTTATTGGATTAATAACTGTAATTTTATCAATCTCTTCACTAAAAAATTCAATTCTATAAGCTCTATATTCATAAGCAGGATAAATTTCTATAACATCCCCCCTTACTCGGAATGTTCCTCTTTTAAATTCAATATCATTCCTTGAATAGTAGATATCTATAAGATATTCGGATAAGAACCTGACACTTATCTCATCACCTATCGATAAATTTAATATCTTTTCTGAAAAATCTATCGGGCTACCCAGTCCATAAATACAGGATACACTTGCAACAACAATAACATCTCTTCTTGACAATAGATTTACCATTGCTTTAAGTCGTAGTCTATCTATTTCTTCATTTATAGAAGCATCCTTTTCAATATATGTATCTGATTGCGGTATGTATGCTTCCGGTTGGTAGTAATCATAGTAACTTATAAAATATTCCACTGCATTGTTCGGAAAAAGCGTTTTGAATTCACCATAAAGTTGTGCTGCAAGTGTTTTGTTAGGGGATATAACAATTGTTGATCTACCCAAATTTTGGATTATATTAGCCATTGTAAATGTTTTACCGGATCCTGTTACACCAAGAAGGGTTGCATATTTTACTCTTTCATCCATCCAGTTTGTTAATTCTTTTATAGCATTAGGTTGATCCCCACTTGCTATATAATCGGTCATAAGAGAATAATTCATAAATTATAAATCTTTGCTGAATTTAATTCCGTGTCAAGAATAGCATAAGTACATTTTCCTGTAAGATGTCCTCCGAGTGTACCCGGATTAATTTTCAATATATCATTTTCCCCCCGTTCAATAACAGATATATGTGTATGTCCAAACAGATAATAATCAGTCCCCTTTTTTACAAATTTCTTTTCATCCAATGGTTTATGTGTTAATAGGAATTTTTTTCCTTTAAGTTCTAAATGATAAGGGGGGCATACGAATTTTATGTTGTTTTCAAAACACTTAACACCAAGATAATCCGTATCACCATCATTATTCCCTTTGATTAATAACCCCTCTACATTAAGTTTTCCAAGTATAGGTATCATAAATGGTGAATCGATATCACCAAGATGTATTATATAATCAGGCTTTTTGTTTAAGTATTTATTCATTAGCAATTCCAGATTTTCCATATTATCATGTGTATCTGAGATTATAAGAATATTCATATACTGCTCCTTAATATAAAATTTATTGCTTCGGCGACACCATTGTCATTGCCGCTTTTTACAACCATATCACATATTTTTTTAATATCTTCAGGCGCATTTTCAACAGCAATGCTAAAACCAGCTTGCTGCATAGCTTCAATGTCATTGAAATTGTCTCCAATATAAACAGAGTTGTCAACATCAACATTATACAATTCGCAAATATCCTTTAACCCCTGTCTTTTTGAACAGGATTTATTAAATACCTCAACCCACCACCAATTTCCATCATCCAGATAAGAACCTGTTTTAATTACTTTTATAAGATTCTTGTATTTACTATCAAGTATCTTAATAAATTTATCTATTGTACTCTCTCTATCAATCGTTGCAATTTGTATCGGATTAAACTCAAGAATTTGTTCTATGCTATCTACTCGGACAACTGCTCGTTCATCCTTAATACTCTTCTCCCTACTTTGCAAATAACTTTCTATGGCAATATTAAATTCCTTTTTCTCTACAAAAATACTAAGTCCTCTTTTAATATTGTCATAAAGCATAATGCCTATATTTTCGATTCTCATATCTCGAATTATGCTTCTTGCAATATTCTTTTCAAGATCATATGCTTTTAGAAGTATTCCTGTATTACCCTCTATTAATATCGAACCATTTTGAAGACTTAATGGTAAATTCTTAATAATATTATCTCCCGTTTCATCAAGAACCATACGAGCAGAGAGAAAATTCCTTCCCGTTATTATTGCAATGTGAATATCTCTTTCAATAGCTTCTTTTAATGCTCTTATATTTATTTTTGAAATCCTATAATTTGTTTCACTTGAAATAAGTGTTCCGTCAAGATCAATAGCAATAATTTTTATATTCTTCATAAACTTTTCCGATAAAGATCGATTACAATCTCTTCGCTAATTTCAAATGGTGTGGATTTTAAGTTTTTCTTATCCATTACATTTTTTGCAAAAGCACCGATTATATCTTCTCTTATGCTATACTCCCTTAAACTGGTTTTTATATTAAGTTTATTGAACATATCTTTTAATTCGGGTATAGATAAAATGCAAAGAATATCGTGAAGTCTCTTCACATTTATCTTCTCCATATACTCAATAAATGGTACTAACATTATAGCATTGGCAAGTCCATGCGGAATATCATAGTAAACTGTAAGGGGATATCCAAGGGCATGAAGTAGAATTGTTCCTGTTTGAGAGATTGCCAATCCTCCAAGGAGTGAAGCCATTGCCATATTTGTTCGTGCATCTCTGTTTTTAGACTCCTTATAAGCTATGAGTAAATTCTCTTTAATCAATTTTATTCCTTTTAGAGCCAGTATATCTGATATGGGGTTCGCTCTTGTTGAAATATATGATTCTATAAGGTGTGTCAATGCATCTAAACCTGTATTGGCTGTTAGTTTTACAGGCATTGACATAGTGAAAACTGGTGAAATTATAGCAATTTTGGGGAAAAATGTCTTGTGAGTAAATCCTCTTTTGTCATTATTATTTTTATCCATAAGTACTGAATATTGAGTAACAGAGCTTCCCGTGCCTGCTGTTGTGGGAATTGCAAGAATAGGTAGATTATAAAAATCCCCTTTATTCAGCAATAATCTTATATCCTTACGATTTCTTATCACTGCACCTATACACTTTGCTGAATCAATAACACTTCCTCCACCAAGAGCTATAATACTATTATAATTCCCTTTTAGAGAAATTGTTTCATCGATTTCATCATACCTTGCATTCGGAGAGACCTTGTTCCATAATATGTAATTAACATTGTATTGTTTTAAAATATTCGAAATTATTTGATAATTACCATTTTCAAACTGAGATTTTTTGCCTGTAACAATAAGGACATTTTTCCCATATAGTTCTATAAATTCTTTTATCCCTTTTTCAATATTGTCCCCAAAGTATATCTTTACAGGATTAAAATATTTGAATTTCTTAAGTCCCATGTTGGTAAAATACCACAACATACTATGTATGTCAATAATGGATCATTGGAATGATTTAGGCAAGGGCAGTTCGTAAACCACCTTTACTGGTAAATATGTCTGTACCAAGTGCCGGGTAGATAGGCATGGACATATTTACCAGTTCAAGGAGAGAGGAAAGGATTTAATCCATTCTCTCTGTTTTAATTAT
>CBDVEF010000076.1:0-7398 GCA_965372935.1 uncultured bacterium
CACCCGTATCTTCAAGGTCTTTAATCCTGTTTTGCTCAGCATCTTTACCACAGAATATGATTGTTTCACCTGAGGTTTCAAAAATATTCAGCTTTTCAGGAATGTATAAATTTTTTGATATTATAATCTTGTAAAATGGCTTATTTTTCTCATATCCTCTAATATTAAGATGTGGATTATCATGCCTAATTGTTTCAGCTCCCACCAATACAGCATCATGAATAAATCTTAAATACATACCATAGTTTCTTGAATCTTCTGATGTTATCCATTTACTTTCACCTCTCATATCCGCGATTTTACCGTCAAATGTCATAGCTGCTTTTATAGAAATAAATGGCATTTTCCTTTCCATATTGTAATTATAAAAAGCATTTAATTTACATGCCTCTTCTTCAAGAATCCCTACCTCTACATCGATTCCAGCATTTTTTAGCTTTTTTACCCCTTTACCATTGATCTTAGGATTTGGATCTTTTTGTGCAATTACTACTTTCTTAATCCCTTCTTTTATTATTCTATCAACACATGGAGGTGTTTTTTTAAATATTGTACACGGTTCAAGTGTGACATACATTGTTGCTCCGGATATTGGTTCTTTAGTATCCAATATTGCATTTATTTCTGCATGATTCTTTCCAAATTCCCTATGATAACCTTTACCAATGATTTTTGCATCTTTAACAATAACCGCTCCTACAAGAGGGTTTGGAGAAACTTGCCCTTCTCCCTTTTTTGCCAGATCCAATGCAATCTTCATAAAATGAACATCCATAAAAACACTCCTTAATAAAAATACCCCATCGGGGTAATTCTTACTCTTCTCCCATCCAGACTTTAACTGTCGGTTCCGGAATTTCACCGTATCCTGGTTTTCACCTTGCGGACTTTACCGCCGATTCGGAATTTCACCAAACCCCGAAGAGTATTATAATATTATATCAATTATATCAAAATGTCAATGATATTTTATAATTATAGGTAGATAGGTATAGACATACTTACCAGTTTAAACAGAGAGGAAAGGATTTAATCCTTTCCTCTCTGTTTAAAACTTTCCCCTTTTTTCTATTCCCTCCCACATGAGAATAGTTAACCGTTAATCGTAAATCGAAAATTCGTGAAATTGTAGGGGTGCGATATATCGTGCCTCTCTCTAATGGCGTCTGGTATCTGATGTCCATTACCTGTTATTCTGTGAATTGTTGGCTATTCTCCCCCCCTCCATTGTATTATTTCATAAATATTATCTTTTTACTTTTAACAGATCTGCCTGATGTTTTATGTATTTTTATAAAATAAACTCCCGTCTTGGTCGTTTCGCCTAACTTATCTCTACCATCCCATACTATCCTTGTAAAATTCGGATCATTAATCTTAAATTGTCTTACGAGATGACCTGAAATATCGTAAATACCCATTAATATTTCTTGATTGTTATCCTTTACATCAAGTCTTATATCAATAGCCATTTTTCTATTGAATGGATTTGGATAAACACTTATGATCTCCATATTTTGTCTTTTTATACTTATAGATTCCTTTATACCACTTAAATCTATTACAAACTTTACATGTTCTGAATAAGGATTCTCATCAGGGTCATTTGAATTGATAGATATATAATCATAATAAGTACCGTTAGGAAGTCCGTCGGAACTCACGACAACATTAACAATCTCAGAATCACCCGGTGAAATATCAAATGAAGATGGAACTATGGATTTTATCCATGTTTCATTATTTGTTATATCGGTAACGTTTAGATCTGCATTGCCTGTATTGTATATTACCATTGTCTTAATAGTATCGGATAAAAGACCGCTATCCGAGAATATAAGAGTATCCGGGGATATAGAAATATCCGGGTACTGTACAGGTGGTTCACCACCTACCCAGAGGATTAGATCCTTAAAAACATTTGCTCCCGAATTAATATAGTAATAAGGATTATACGAAAGTATCCCTCCTCTTGTTGTATCTATTCCCGATATGATTTCCTTATATAATGCTGTCTTACGAGTGTTAAAAGACGGCGTATGTCCTATCATCGTCCATCCTGTTAATTCATCGCTTATATAATATTCACTACCTGTAGATTGCATATTTAATGTGCTTCCTACGGCATAATTTTTAAGAAATCCCTCATTCGATTCTACAAACAATTTATGTGTATTACTGGAATTCCATGTCCCTCCACAAGCCATACCTGAACTGTAAATCAATGCTATATTTATACCTTCGTTTATAATAGAATCAGGTTTACCTAATCCTATATAATTATATACTCCAATCACAAATTTCGCTTGTGAGTAATCCGATACCGTTGTTTTATCAGAACCGATATATGTTATATCCGTATAACCCATAGAAACAAGTGAGTCCCTTACTATCTCTTCTTTACTCAGAAGTGTAGGGGTTGTATCATCACAAGAGGATATGACAAACCCAACATTACCTGCTGGTATTGTTACACCTGTTACAATAGTCTCATTCGAGACATATTTAATTATCCTTCTGAAAATATTCCAACCATGTGGTGCATAATAGAAAGGGTCATATCCGAATATTGCACCTTTCCCACTGTCTTCCTTGTAAAGTGCGGAATTTTGTCCTGTATTTACATGCCCCAAAACCATCCATCCCGGTTGTGGAGTGGTTGTATAATAAGTGCTTCCGGATATACTACACTGATAACTACTTGTCCCTAATCCATATCCCTCTAAAAATGCATTATTATTATCTATAAATAAAATATCAGCATCATAAACAGAATTCCATGTCCCTCCACAAGCCATACCTGAACTGTAAATCAATGCTACATTTATACCTTCGTTTATAATAGAATCAGGTTTACATAATCCCATATAATTATATACTCCAATAATGAATTTTGCTTGTGAATAATCCGATACCGTTGTTTTATCAGAACCGATATATGTTATATCCGTATAACCCATAGAAACAAGTGAGTCCCTTACTATCTCTTCTTTACTCAGAAGTGTAGGGGTTGTATCATCACAAGAGGATATGACAAACCCAACATTACCTGCTGGTATTGTTACACCTGTTACAATAGTCTCATTCGAGACATATTTAATTATCCTTCTGAAAATATTCCAACCATGTGGTGCATAATAGAAAGGGTCATATCCGAATATTGCACCTTTCCCACTGTCTTCCTTGTAAAGTACGGAATTTTGTCCTGTATTTACATGCCCCAGAATCATCCATCCGGGTATCGAAGTAACCGTATAGTAAGTGTATCCGGATATATCACATTGAAAGCTACTTGTCCCTAATCCATATCCCTCTAAAAATGCATCATTATTATCTATAACTAAATTACTACTACCACTGGAAAGATGATACCATGTTCCTCCGATAGCAATACCTGCACTGTAGATTAATGCTACACCTTTTCCATTTGAAATAAGGGAATCAGTCAAGGAAGAATTCAATTCTACCTGATATAATGCAACGGTTGTGTTATATTCAGACAAATTATTATAATTTGCATTTGCTGTATCTATGATAGTAACATTATAACCCCATGCTTCCAACGAATCTCTAATTACAATTTCTCTACTTGTAAGACTACTTGAATTAAGAACAATCTCGGCTATATCAATAGCACTTATAATATTAAGGAATAAAATCAATAATATAAATAAGATAGATAGGACTCGCTTCATTTTCATACCTCCATTAAAATTTTAGTATGTAGTGTACATATAACAAAGATATTAGTCAAGTAATAAATGTAATATCCCTCTCATAAGAAATGATTCGATATCTTAATCACTTATACAATATAAATAACCCTCTATTCTTACCTCGTAATTTCTCTCAATATTTTTGCAACAAATTGATACGATGTTCGTATTATATATGAAAGATAATTTAGAAAGGAGAATGTAAAATGAGAAACAAATACCGGAAAATAGCCACACTCAGAAACCAGGGATCCAAATTCAAACTAACATCTAAGAGATTTAAAACACATCAGGGCTCAACATTGGTTTTTGTTAGGTAGCAAAGAAATCTTTTCATATGACATCCAGAACCTCATTAAAGGGAGCATCAGCTCCCTTTCTCATTTTATATAAATATTGATAATAGAATATTTGCAATCTAATCGTAACATATGTCAGGTAAAACGACGGTTGGTTATTCCTATGAAATTAGTGTCTCGTCCAACTAACCATATAACAATCTAATACACTTGATATATTATACAATTCATTTATAATGTAATTAGATATGAGACTGAAACTTTATCCTGAAAATATTATAGAATTTATCACCCTGCTTTCAGGTAAATTACCTACCCCCTTGCTTGAAGCCTATTATGGAGGGGCATATAGTAAATCACTAATTGCAGGGCTCAGACTGGGTGTTTTTGATTCTATAAAAGATAAAACAAAGACAGCCGAAGAAATTGCAAATGATATAAATTGCAATTTAGCAGGATTAACAACATTACTCAATGCATTAACAGGCTTTAATTATCTTGATAAAAAAGGTGAACAATATTCTTTAAATAGAAAAGCTAAAAATTGGTTGTTAAAAGATACTCATAATTCGATGAAAGATGCAATCCTGTTTACAGGTGATATATTCGATATAATGAGTAACATTGAGGAAATTATAAAAAGCGGTAAGGTCAATGATTTTCATAACCATGATAAACCGGTTTCTTTCTGGAATAATTATATAACTAGTCTTGCTAAGTTCGCACATTTTACAGCACCTGAAATTACAAAAAAAGCTATGATAATGAAAAATCCTCTTAAGCTTTTAGATGTTGGCGGAGGTCACGGAATATATAGTATGTCTTTTTGTAAGAGATATACTAATTTAATGGTAAAAATTATTGATCTGCCAAAAGCTGCAAGTATTGGAGAAAAAATAATCATAAAAGAGGGATTTTCGGAAAGAATTACTTATATTAAGGGTGATATGAGAGAGGTGAACTGGGGAAAGGGTTATGATATTATACTTTTATTTAATATTATTCACACCATTACAGAGTATGAATCTGTAAAATTAATTGAAAAATCTTATATCTCATTGAATGACAAAGGAACACTTGTAATACTCGATTCCGAACACACCGGTAGCAGTAAAAAGCTTTCAGCAACAAGTGGATTTAATGAACTTATGTTTTTTATAATAACAGGAAAGAGAACATATTCTGAACGGAATATAAGGAAATGGCTTACCAATGCAGGTTTCAGTAAAGTAAAAAAGAAAAATTTATTCACGATGCCTATGACACTATTTTTAAATGCAATAAAATAAAAAAGATAATTAGGGTTAGGTCGCAAAATTTCTATCGTAATCAGGAAAAGTATCTACGAAATTATAACTAATTACACTAAACGGATAGAGTGAATAATCATAAATTTACGATTTTCGTCCGTTCCCGTTGGCATTGGCATTCCCGTTAGCACCCTCACCTCAATCCTCTCCCATCGAGGGCGAGGAAGTAAATCACGGAATGGGGAATGTAAGACTATTTCACAGATTAGGGCACGATGCATCGTCCCCCTATAATTTCACGAATTAGGGGAAATTGCACGAAATAATATTTATAACTTTCCCTCCATAGACGGGAGGGAATAGAAGGGAGGGGGGATAATTAGAACAGAGAGGAATGGATTAAATCCTTTCCTCTCTCATTAAACTGGTAAGTATGTCTATACCTATCTACCATCTCGAAACCTTATTCTCTTGACAAAAAAAATAAAAAGTATTAGAGTAATCCGAAATATAATTTAGAGGAGGATATCATGAGTGTAAGAATTGAAGAAGATCTTTGTATCGGATGTGGCGTTTGTGTTTCAACATGTCCTGATGTTTTCGAATTAAACGATGAGGGCAAAGCAATCGTAATTAGCGAAGATTACTCGGCTTGTGATGTCGAAGATGTCGCAGAGAGTTGTCCAGTTGATGCCATCATAGTAGAAGAATAAGATTTATTTAAAAAATAAGAAAAGGGATTTTAATCCCCTTTTCTTATTCGCTCAATAATTTCATTTACTACAGTTTTATACTCCACATCGCTAACATTATATATATAATGTTCACCTTTCTTAATCTGTTTATTAAACCAGGTAAATTGTTTCTTTGCATAGTGTCTTGTGTTTTTCTTTATCATTTCAGAAATTTCTGCAATATCCTTATTACCTGAAAAATAATCTTCAAATTCCTTATAGCCAACAGTTCTCATACCGGGTGAATTAAAATCGTACCCCATTTCCAACAACCCTTTTATTTCATCTATTAGACCTGCTTCTATCATTTCATCTACACGTCTATCTATATCTCTATATAAACCTTTTCTGTTCTTGATTATATAAAAATATGTCACACTATATCCTGGTATATTTTCCTTTCTTATCTCTGTGATACTTTTCCCTGAATGTTTTTTTACTTCAAGAGCCCTTATAATCCTATGTCTATCTGAAGGTTCTATATCTAATGAGGAATTTTTATCGATACTACACAATTCCCTGTATAATTCAACTGTTTTCATCTCTCTCAATTTTTCTCTAAGAATATTAGGTATATCCATATCAAAAATACCATATATAAGTGCATTGAGATACATACCTGTACCTCCTACAACTAAAGGTAAATTACCTTTAATCCTAATTGTGTCAATTATATTCTTAGCTGTCTCACTATACATTTTTGCATTATAATATTCACATGGATTAATTATATCTATAAAATGGTGTTTTGTAATTTTTAATTCGTACCTATTCGGTTTAGCTGTTCCAATATTCATAAATTTATATATCTGTCTTGAATCACAAGAGATAATTTCAACGGGAAAATACTCTGATATTTTATTTGATATGTAAGTTTTCCCTGCTGCAGTAGGGCCTACAATACAGTATAGCTCACTCATCTACCAACCATTTTTTCGATTTCATCCAGTGAAATTTTCATTAATGTTGGTCTGCCATGAGGGCAATAATATGGAACACTACATCTGAATAGATCAGCAATAAGTTGTTCCATCTCATCTGATGAGAGCTTTTTATTAACCTTTATAGCTGCTTTGCATTCTATTGATTTTAGAATATTTTCATATATGTTACTCTCTTTCTCTGATTTAATAGATTCTATTATCTCTAAAAATTTTTCTTTAGTCATTATTTTCAATATTGAAGGCACTGCTGAAATAATTATTGTATTACTGCTATACCTTGAAATCTCAAATTTTATTTTCTCAAGCTCATCAATTATAGATTCTATAAAAGCAGCATCTTCAGGAGAAAATTTTATCACAAGAGGGAAAAGCAATTTCTGGCTTCGAATATCACTTTTTTTTCTCAATTTTTCATATATTATTCGCTCATGTGCTGCAGGTTGATCAATGATAAT
>CBDVEF010000077.1:0-7394 GCA_965372935.1 uncultured bacterium
ATATTAACTACTTTGTATTGCGAATTATAATCGGTAAATAATCTTGATTTTGCTTTAAAATATTCATTCATTGATTTATGGAAATCAAGGTGTTCAGATGTTAAATTTGTAAATGCAATCGTTTGAAAACGGAAGCCATCTATCCTTCCAAGAGCTATGGAATGTGACGAAACCTCCATAATTACATTTTTTATCCCCTCATCTACTGTTTCATTTAATAATTTATTAAGTACAAGTGCATCGGGGGTTGTGTTAGGGGCAGACATTGTTCGATTTCCAATGATATATTTTATTGTACCTATTACCGACACTTCTTCCTCTATATTATAAATGGATTTTAACATATATGAGATAGTTGTCTTTCCGTTTGTTCCTGTTATGCCAAATATATTTAGTTTATTTATCGGGTTATTGTAAAAATTCGATGCAATTCTTGCCAATGCTTTATAACTATCATTTACTTTAACTACTGTTACATCTAAATCTGGCAATCGAATAATCCTATCAACAATCACTGCTTTAGCCCCTTTGGATATTGCTTTATCGATAAAGATATGCCCATCAACATTACTCCCCCGAATTGCAATAAAAAGATAATCATCTATTATATTTTTGGAATCATAATCGATACCTTTAATATCAATATTTGAGTTTCCTGATATTATCTCATAATGAATATTCTTAAGTATATTCTTTAATATCATCGCTTTGCATACACCTCTCTACTGTAAGGATACATTGATGAAATTTTACTCCCGATAGAACTGAAGCAGGGAGCTGCTACAACAGAAGCAAATCTAGATTTTTCAGGTCTATCTATTACAATTGCTATAACAAACTGTGGTTTTTCCACAGGGAAAAATCCGATAAAACTTGAAACAATCGCATTTGTGTAACCTTTCCCTGGCTCACTCTGCTGAGCTGTTCCGGTTTTACCAGCAACATTTAGCCCGGCTATACTTGCTTTTTTTCCTGTTCCACTATCTACAACAGCTAAAAGCATATTTTTTAATATATTTAGTGTTTCCTTATCGGGAATATTCCTTATAATTTCTGTTTTTCTGCTATATTTAACCTTGTTTCCTGCTCTTATCTCTTTCACAATATGCGGTTTTAATACTTTTCCTCCGTTTGCTATTGCGGAATATGCAACAACCATTTGTATAGGAGTTACAGCGATACCCTGTCCGAAGGAAATTGTAGAGAAATCTATATTTTTCCATTTGTGTGGACTTCTAACAATACCTCTCTCTTCACCTGGCAAATCAACACCTGTCTTAGCTCCAAATCCAAATAATTTAATATATGAATAATATTTCTGTTTCCCAACCATCTGAGCAAGCTTTACCATCCCAACATTACTTGAATGATAAAATGATTGATTAACTGTAAGAATTTGATGTTCTTCGGCATCTTTTATCATAATTTTATCAATAATAATCCTGCCTGTTGAATCTACCAATGTATCACCCAAATGAGCCACTTTTTCTTTTAAAGCCGCAAAAACCGTAACGATTTTAAATATTGAACCTGGTTCATAATTAAATGATATTGCTCTATTGTATCTGCTGTAATTACTCCTTTCATCACCTGTATTTAAAGAGGAGTAATTTACCATAGCAAGGATATCTCCATTGTTTGGATTCATAACAATGGCACAACCTCCAAGAGCTTTATACCTATTTACAGTTTGCTTTATCTCGTCATATACTAAATCCTGTAAATTTTTATCAATAGTTAGAATTATATCATCTCCATTTCTTGCCTTTTTTCTCGGATAATTTCCCTTCATATAAATATTGCCATTGGGATGCATTTGAAATAAAACCCACCCCCTTTTTCCTTTTAAATACCTATTATAATAATATTCAATCCCGGAAAGACCATCATTATCATCTCCAAGTTTTCCTGTTATCGTTGCAAATTCCTCATTAAATGGATATTCCCTTACTCTGTCGATATAATATCCTATCGAATCGCTTTTTATCCCATATCTATTGATATTCTTAACAATCCTTTTACTCTTATTCTTTCCCACTCCCCTTATTAACCATTTAAATCCCGGTTTTTTCAAACGAGCCATTGCTATCTTATAGCTAATTAAACCTGTTTTAGCCAACTGTCTCGCCATAAAACTGTTATATTTTACCCATTCTCTGTATGTAAAGATTGAATATGTTCTATCAGATGAAGCAATAATCATTTTATTAACATCATCTATTATTTTACCTCTCTCAGGTTCGATTACCACCTTTTTCAGCTCGATTGCTACTGCTTTCCTGAGATAAAAATTTCCTTTGAACAATTGTATATATGCCAGTCTTACAGTAATTATCGAAAACATAACAACTATAAATATTTTTACTATAAAGATTCTATTGTCTATTTTCATTACTTCGACAGAACTATTTTCTGCTCCTTTCCAGGAAATACCATATTTACATTTTCTTTTGCAATATTGACTATACGCATATAAGAGGAAAGTGAATCACAACTACATTTATATACATTATGTATTTTACTGCATTCAGTCAATTTACTCTTTGATTTGCTATATTCAATGATACTCCTATCATGTACAATTTTGGCAAAAAGATATATAAATAACCCGATGGCAATTAATCCAACCATTAACCATCTTTTCATAATATTTCAATCCTGTATAATTTACCACTTCTTCCCCTTCTGTTATCTTTTATTTCTTTTTTCGATACATTGACTTTTTTCACTTTTATTTTATCTTTACCTACTGTAAATTTACGGATAATATTTCTTTCGAGCGAGTGATATGAAATTACTCCTACCTTTGCACCACTTTCCAATCTTTCTAAAACGGCATTCAATGATATTTCAAATTCTAAAAGTTCATTATTTACAGCTATACGAAGGGCTTGAAAAATTCTACTTAGTGTTTTCAACTGCATTTTAACAGGTACGGAACTCCTAATTATCTTTACAAGCTGATCCGTTGTTTCAATTTTTGAATATTGTCTTTTATCCACTATATTAGCAGCAATTCTTCTTGAGAACTTCTCCTGCCCATATTTATAGAATATATCAGACAGCTCATCCTCATTCATCCCGTTTATTATCTCATTTGCTGTTATATCTGACTTTCCCATTCGCATATCAAGTTTTTGGTTTTTCTTATATGTAAAACCTCTCTGAAACTTATCAATTTGCATACTTGATATACCTAAATCATAAAATACTCTTCTTATATTTTTGCTTTTATATTTATCGAATAAACAACTGATTTCACTGAATTTCATATTGAGAAATTCAACCCTGTTATTAAAAGCACTTAAATTTTCTTTAGCAATTTCAAGTGCATCCTTGTCTCTATCGATACATTTTAACAATATATTTTCACCTGTATTTTCAAGAAAACCTTTTGTATGTCCTCCAGCTCCACATGTACAATCCAGTATTATCCCTTCGTTTAATCCTTGACAAATAAAGCTTACAGATTCCTCAAATAATACAGGAATATGATCAATCATATTTTCTCCTAAATCTTGTAATATTGTTAAGTGCCGTTTTCTGACTGGAATATGAATATAAATTCCAATTTTCACCTGAGATGTTCAAAAGATCTATAATATATGGAGATTTAACTATTACATTCACTACACCCCCGCTGTTTTCTATATATGTTTTGAATTTTTTTAGTCTAATACCTAAAATGTAGTGTATGTGTGAGACATGTCTCATATCTATTACAAAATCCTTATATTTATTTTCATAATAGTCATTCAATATTTGAATGGTATTATCTGCATCTGATTTTGATAATCTACCATACAAACTAAGAACTACTGTACAACCGTATATTTTTTTTATAATCTTCATACTAAAAACTCAGTTTCATATCATCAAGGTTTTTATTTAAGGTAGATTCTATCCCTCCTATATAATCGGCATATATTTCAGGGTTCCAAACAAGTAAAGAATTTTTATCCTTTGTAATAACTACATGTTTTTTAATATTAAATTGAACAAGAAGGAATTCAGGTATCTTTATTCTTCCCTGGGTATCAATATCCATTGTTTCAGCAACACCAACAAACCAGTTGATAATTTTTCTATATTCTGTTGTTCTGGAATACCTAAATAAATTCTCTTTAAATTTTTCCCATCCCTCCTGATTCACTATCATTAAATTTCTATCGAAACCTCTTGTAATGGTGATTTTCTTAATTTCATCATCATTAAAAAGATAATCTCGTAATTTTACAGGAATCATTAACCTGTTGTCACTATCAATTGAATATGTGAGTTGGCCCGAATAACCCATAAAACTCCTTATTATTAGACTTCCCGACTTTTCCCGATTTTTACCTAAATTTATTTTATGATAAAAAAAAACAAATGTCAACTACAAAATTATATTTTTGATATATAGGTATAGATAATAGTTACAAGTTACAAGTTACAAGTTACAATTGCCAAGTTCGTAAATCGTAAATCTTTAATCGAAAATTGATAATCGTAGGGGCAGATCATTATCTGCCCTAATCTGTTAAATCTTTACGAATGATTTCCTTTACTTTCTCCATTACAGGATCTATATTCTTATGCAGATCTTCTGCGGTTGTTTTTACATAAATATCAGGCATAACTCCATGGTGAACATATGTTGTGTCTCCATTGGGACGGATAAAATATTTCCATGATACATTAAGAATGAGATTTGAATTCAGTAAAGTAACGGGCCAACTATCACCATAACAGCTGGGAAGACCACCGGTTTCTTTACCCACCAGTGTTCCTATCTCATAATCTTTTATTACAGCCGCAAACCCGGAAGCAGTAGAAAATGTATAGTTTGATATAAGAATAAATATCTTTCCTCTAAATCCCAATGAATTTTTAGGTGGTGCTTTTGCTGTAATTTTAACACTATAGGTAGAATCTATAGACAATTTTTCATTTGAAATTTCTTTTTGGGCATATTTTATAGTATATTTAGAAACCTTTGCTTGTCCTCCACTAAAAAAACGATATGGTTTATTTGTTATATAATTCAATAAATCTTCTGCAATTATTGAAGCTCCACCACCATTGTTACGCAAATCGATTATTAGATATCTATATTTTTTTGCCTTGATTTTTGTAAAGGAGTTTTTTAGAAATTTATCAAACTCATTTCTCATTTCAAAATTGTTAAATTTTATGATACTTGCTTTCAATTCTGGAATCTCATCAAAATGGAAGTTATGATCTCTGAGATTAGCTTTCATTTTATCATAAGTGTTTTTATCTACCCCTTCTAATTCATACTCTTTAACTTTTCCTTGAGAATCCTTAATATCTACATTAAAAGGACTTTTAAACCCATATATAACAAAAAGCATTTGGGGAAATTCTCTCTCCATTATAGCTGTTTTGAAATGGCGAAGTTCACCATTTATATATGTGGCAAAATCATTGATGATTTTTTTTGTGGGGATACCGTTTATTGAGAGAATATAGTCACCGTTTTCAATAGGAGAGTCTGAGATGTTTTTCCGTACAATTGCACAATCATTAATGATGTACAGTTCTAATGGTAAAATAACCTTTTTATTAGAATAAATATGATATAACCATTCTCCATTTGGCATCTGAAGATTAGTATGTCCATCTCCTAATTTTGCAACTATGGGGGATGTAAGTTTCCAAAAATCGTTTAATGACATTGAACTATTTATTTTGTTATATGCCTTTATTTTTAGCACATCGAATTCTTTCTTTGAAATATTGAAATATGGATTCGGGTGGATTTCACATATAGCAGAGAAAATGGTGTCAAGGTCTTCTTTAATTTCCTTATGCGAAAGGAGTTTATCTTTTTTATATAAAATTATGGATATTCCCAGTTTACCTGTATTAAATGGGCTTTTGAAAGTCATTTTTTTACCTTTTCTCAGAACCTTAATTTTAATCTCCGAACCTATGGCAAGTTTTTTCTGTTTGCTAAATGATGTATCGCTAAGAATCTCTTTTCCGTTTATTGATAATATTATATCTCCTGATTTAAGCCCCATCTTTTCTGCTATACTTTCTTTCGCTACATATGTAATTATACACCTGGGGTCCATCTGTTTTTGAGCATTTAATTGAATGATAACTAACAAAAACAGA
The DNA here is from genome assembly GCA_965372935.1 of uncultured bacterium. Lineage (GTDB taxonomy): Bacteria > Hydrothermota > 32-111 > QNBC01 > QNBC01 > JAGLYS01. The sequence goes on from CBDVEF010000077.1 coordinate 6,127, forward strand.
ACTATTACTACCCATATTCTTTTATACCTCATATTACACTCCTTATGGTTTTTCCATGTTTTTTTGAGTTCCACCTAAAATCTCGCGTGTTAGAAAATTTGATATTTACCACTTATCATAGTGGACGATTTCGTTCAAAGGTTTCCTTTTTTTGCTTCGAAGTACAACTCTTGTTATACTTTCCTGCATTCCTACCTTTTTAGCAGGATAACCGATGGGAGTTATAGCTACAACTCTAATGTTCTCAGGTATTTCCAAAACCTCTTTGATTCTATCCTCATCAAAAACACCAATCCAGCAACTTCCAAGCCCCAAATTGGCAGCCGATAGAATAAGATGTTCCATAGATATGGCTACATCCACAGTGAAATATTCTATATTATTGCGTATACCACTCAATTTGGGATCACCGCAGGCCACAATGAGAATTGGCACTTTCTTAAGCCAAACATTTACTACACCAGCCACTTTGGATAATAATTCAATTTTTTCTTTGTCTTTAACTATGATAAAACTCCAACATTGCTTATTAGCCCAGGAAGGTGCCATTCTTGCAGATTCAAGGATTTGCTCTATTTTTTCGTTTTCCACTTCCCGATCACTATATTTGCGAACACTTCTACGTAACTTTACAACATCAGTAAATTTCATATCAAATTCTCCTTACTTTGCAAGATTGTGTCATTTCACCTAACTTGTTCATATATGACATACTGTCGTATGTAATTCTATTTTATTGTTATATATAATAGTTACCTCTATTTTCCTATTCTGCCCTTTATTTGCATTTTTCATTTTATTAAATAGATAATAGTAAGAATTAAAGTTAAAGTCAAGATGAAAATAATTCCCTTCTCTTTCGTGTAATTCGTTCTCAATTCGTGTAATTGTAAGGGCAGATCATTATCTGCCCTGTTTTCTCTTCTTCTCTCTTTGTCATTCCTGCCTCCCTCCTTTGTCACTCCTGCGAAAGCAGGAATCTACAATTTTTCTATAAAAAAGACATTTTATTCTTTTTAACTGTCATATCCTGTCTCCTTTTTTTGTCATATTCCCCCTCCCTTCTATTCCCTCCCACAATGGGCGGGAAAGTTAAAAGATATTTCCCCTTAGTGCAATTCGTTGATATTCTCTTTCCCTTTTCGGCTGGTGTCTGATGTCTGGTGTCTGACGTCTATTACTATTTATTCGTGAATTCGTCGTATATTATAAGATCAAAGAAATAATGACTTGCGGGAACCATATTATTGTCTATACTTGGTATGTAT
>CBDVEF010000078.1:0-7356 GCA_965372935.1 uncultured bacterium
CTTTAGTAGGAGTAAATTAATGGAAAAAGTGTCAACTTTTTTTCAGGACTTGACACCCTTTATCCGTAACAACTGTCAGGGAATCATTCATCGAATAGATATACCTCTCATCCAATATGATGGATCTGCCTGACGGATAATATATACCCCATGCAGCTTTTGGCACCAAATCCGATACGGGTAGATTAAATGTTATAATCTCTTTCTGATACGGGAATGTATCGAATATAGTCGTATCGATAGCATTTAGTATATATGAAAGAGAATCTATCCACTGGTTATTTGCCAATGCATTGTCTATCTTAATCTGTGTCCAAATAGATATAGGATAATTTATGCCCGTATCTGCATCGGTCCAATTGCCTTTGCCAATTGAAGAATCCGTTCTAAATTCGAGTGTAAGAGAATTATTCGACACATACCAATTAAACGCTATGGAATCTTTACCCTCCGTATTTATCGGATCAAACTGATATATACCACTTGTATCGAAATAGAGCGTATCCCTTCCCGATGTACTGCCTGATATACCCTTTTCCATACCACCGAGTATAAACGATGTATCTTCGGAATAATCCCCATATTGTATGGCTGCATCCAGTATGCCGCTCCACATATTATGATTGTCGATCAATATGGATAGAGTTGCGGTATCACCGTCATAATATACCAATTTATCAAGTGAATCCCTTGCACTTATATCGACACCTTAGATCCATAACTTAAAGAATGTATCCGTTTCGGGATAGTAACCGTTTAATATCGAAACATTACAGAAATACTCTCCTCCGGGCATATCATTCGGGATGTAAAATACTTGTGAGAATGAATCGGTAGATAAAGGATCAATTTCCGAATATGCATTCAGGTTTATTACATCCGCCCAATTGGCTGAAATCGTTCTATTCCCTTTTGCATTGCCTATATTGCCAACCGAAAGTGATATATTACCCGAATCGCCCAAAGCTATGTTATAATCATCGGGTATGCTGTTGAATTCATATATAGGATTAAACTCTAAATCCGTTACCTTTTCAGATATTGATATGCCACCGTCTCTAACCTGAGATGTAAACGGGTACTGACCTTCATCTACGGTATATTGCAAATAGAATATAATTGTGTCTGTTTTTTGAGACGGAATATCTACAATCGTATCCAGATAACAGACTGACGAACTCAAAAGTATATCACCTGCAAATGAATTATATGAGTCATTCGTTACTACTACATAAACAGGAACATTACCCGATGAATCACAATACTCAGATACTATTATTGTATCGATTGAAATTAATGAATTTTCTATTATATTGACATTCGATTGTGAAGAATCAAGGAATATCGATAACGAATCGGTATAAATGAAACCCTGTAATACATAATTACCCGGATTGTGTGTATCGAACATAATCGGAATCGTATCTTCACTCCCTGCATTTAGTGTAAAATATGATAATGATGTATCTATATTTGCCCGAACAATATCATCGACAAATTTACCGAATGTAATATCCCTGCCAACATCCCTTGCAACATTAAATATCTGTTTGTATTCTCTTTTTAACATCTGCACAGAGTCAGCGAGACAGAACAGTGCTTTTATATTTACGGGATATACACCCTCATTTCTTACAACTGCACTCATCTCTACTGAATCGGGTGATACATTATAGAGTGTATCGAATGCCAGATTGCAATTAATGCCCAATCTGATTGGCATTTTCTTCTCGATTTCGCCGAAATTGCCTGAAACATTGATGTACAATGTATCGGATTCGATTGTCGATAATGTATCATACAATCTATTTACATCATTCGGATATATTAATATCGTATCGATTAACGAATCCGTGCTTATTCTTCTTTTTATGATTATTTCCTGATGGATTCCCGAATTATTGCTAATGACATTTTCAATTTCAAACGGTTCGAAATCGACATATTCGGGTACATTCACATCTATGGTTACATCACCTGCTATTACATTCAGTGAAATCTCCTTTCTCAGTGTGTCACCTGATGATAAAATCAATTCTCCGTTAAGTATTATGGGAACATTAGGGCTAACACTAATCGGGAATGAATCCGCAGAGCATGAATCTACATTGAATATTGTATCGATATATAATGAATCATTTGAATTTATAATTAAATGCAGATTTTCCTGACCTGAGGGTAACGGATTGATTACCTTGATACTCGGATGAAATACCCAGCCTGCAGGAACATCATTCGTATCACGGTGCATTATTAGTGCAACCTCATTCCCTATGACAGAAAAGTAATTTATGTTCGAATTTACGGTTTGATTGTTATTTGTATATAGATTACCGAATATTGCATATTCTCCCTGTGAAAGTGAATCCGTTAATATATCGGTAAACTGAATATGCTCCCCTGATGTTGGATTAATGTTATGAGTTATTCTGTAAATCAGCGAATCCTGGCTCAATTCCCTTACTTCAAAGTCTAATTTGCGAAATACAGGAGAATTATGCCAATCACCGAACATCTCTACACATATGTCAGGAATATAATGTGAACCTAATAACGACTGAAGTGATACCTTTTTACCATTATAATATACACCGTTATATGTGATATTGCCTCCGTTCGGGTCATCATCGGGATAGTAATTCACAAATGTATAGTTTGATGGCAATATATCTTGGGGATCAAATTTAATAAGTCCTTTATCCACTCCGTACTCTCTATAACAATATATATATCCCTCCATTCTGTCTCTTTTCTTTCCCTTACCTGGAGGAAAACCGGGGGCTAATATATCTGTCCCTTTATAAAGTAAATCCTTTGAACTTCCATCAAGCCAGCCGGAAGATTTTATCGTTCCGTTAGAGGAATATAATATTACTTCCCAACCATAATTGTTTAAAACTGCCAATTCACCATTATCTCCTATGGAAATCGCATCATAAGTTATACTGCCGGATTCACAGAATGTATCTATAATAGTGTTATTGATTGTAAGTATTTTGTTACTTGAAGATACATATACATTACCAAAAGCGAAATCTATATTCCCATAATTCAAATCCATAGGCAAATTCAATGTATCCAATAGATTACCATTATTATCGAATTTATATAAATTTTTAGTCAAATTATCAACAACTATGACATTGTTATTATCATCATATGTAATGCCTAATTTATTATAAGGGGTTGTATCCGGCATTGACCATGATTTTGTCATATTGCCCGAAGCGGTGTTTATCTTACATATCTTTCTCTTATTCATATCGGCAATATATAACCATCCGTTCTTAATTACACAATCACTTATACGATCTATACTATCCAATGCAAAATACCGAAGAGTATCTTCAAAATCAGGTGTATATAGTGTTGCAGAATAACTATCAACTAACCATATATTTTCTGTTCCGTCTGATAATATAAATGGATCTGTATAATTAAAAATATAGAATCTATTTAATAAATGTAGTGAATAAAACGAATCGATTACTGCTGATATTGGGGTGCCTAAGCTGTCATTTTCCGTATGAACACCATAAAAATCACAGTAATTCAGGATAGATGAGTAAACATTCGTTGTTTCTTTGAATGGATAAACGGATAATGTCTCTACACCCGTATATGCAAAAATTCCGTTATTTATATCCGAATTGAGTATTATATCCTCATTATTCAGATACCAATCCCTATTAGAGTTAACCGATAATCCGGATTCTACACCTTTAAGGAATATTGGGCATCCATAGTTCTTGTAAAGATCAAGGAAATGCCCTTCGCCTCTGACGATTTCAGAATTGATCTTCAGATTATATTTACCTGTTGTCCACTGGGAAATGTTTGATAAATATGTATATGAACTCTCCGGAGGGACTTCCACCTCACCCGGTCCTGTCTCCTGATTGTATGCCTTATTACCTGATAATTGAATGTAATTTAATTTGACCTTTGATGTTGTTTTTATCGGATTTGTAAATGTGACAGGAATTTGTTCGTCTATTTGGAATGTGTCATTGTAAAGCCAAACCAAATTCGCCTCAGGTGGGCGTATTTTATAACCCGGATATACATTATAGCATCGAGCATAATCCAGATATCTGATTCCTGTTTCATATACTTTCCATTCTCCAAATGGTAATGTAGTGTCAATATATGTTTTAAAATCAAACACTACCGTTTCCCCCGGATTAATTATACTACTGTCAATCAGTGTATCTCCTGCTGACGGGCAATTTACTATCCATCCTGTAATCGGAGCTCCGTAAAGATTACCTTGTTTTATTTTTACCCAGCCTTTAAATTCAGCCGTATCACCAGGGAAGAATGTATTATTATATGAAACAGCTTGTATTGGATATATATACAAAGGTGTGTCAAACCATAATCTTCTTCTAGTCTTAATTCTTTGATTTGTTAATAATACTTTATAACTTACACTAATGGAATCACTGGAATACCATTTTACAGGTTGATAATCAAAGTACATTGTTGTATCATGTGTTAGAATTCCTGAAAAATAAAGGGAATCATAATAATCTTTTCTTGATATTATAAGATTGCCAGCAGGTATATAACTTGCTGAACTCAATGAAATTGAATATATATTTGGTTTAGCATAGTTGAAAGAATCCGGCAAATTAATGTCAATTATAACCGGAGGAACTATAAAGTTTACAGGTATAGAATCTTTCTTTATTATATTCGATTTATAATAAACTTCACACCCGAATCTATCATTAGCTATATTGCTTTCCGGAATATAATCATCGGGATTAAGTTTCCTGCTAACTGATTTTGTGGTTGAGTCACTTGTAGTAACTATTGTATCGATTTGTTCGAATAACCTATCCCCATTATGAATTAAATCTGAATTAATATAAAGTGAACACGGCAAATAAGCAGGGACATAATTAACATTAGCATTTATACCAAATTTTATTGTATCTATTCCTATTGTGTATTTATCCTTGCTTTTAAACATATTTATATTAAATGGATTAATAGATCTAACAACTATTTCACTTGTTGATAAAGCATCAAATAACCAAGAACCAAACCCTCCATATTGACTTTGATTTTTCTCAAACAATCCAAAACATAATCCACCCAAAATAGTTTGATATCCATGGTTAACATAATCTATCTCTAAAGTTGTATTTGCTATTATATTAATATCTATTATTGAATCAATTATTGAATTAACAATCCGCAAAGAAGGATTTCTTCCAATTATCACTTTCGCTTCTAAAATCGAATCGGTATTATTTTTAATAAATATTTTATATTTAACCGTATCTTTAGGATATATCTCTTCTGTATTAGAATTTACCCACATTCGATAATCCCCAAGATTGTAATTTCCCATAGGTATATCTACTTTTTGAGCAAATATCGCACCTCTTTTATATCCCTGTATATATTGATTGTTGCTGTCAAGAATTGCATAATTTATTGTCCATAAACCCAAACTTTCGGGGAGTGGTGAATGATTCCATACAAATCCTGTATCTTCTCCATAGTTCAAACTAATTGCCATATCTAATGAATCATATAATTCTCTGTCCGGATTATATACCTTTATTATTGCTTTCTTTGCTGGAATAGTATCATAATCGGAATAATATATTTTCACAGGAACAGATATATTTGAATCGGGATAAAATTCCGGTATCTGCATATCGGGATTCATCGCCCATGTTGTAAGGTCTCTAATTAATTTTAGCTCTTCTTGTGATACCTGATTATGACCGTATCCCCAATCGGAATATAATGTAGATACAGTTATTCTTCCAGTACCATATGCATAACTTAGAAGAAATGGCATTCCATTCTTTCTTCTTCTTAATAGAACATTTGCACTATCAGAATATTGATTAAAATAACCATCTACTCTGCTATTTATAAATTTTCTTGTTTGTCCTGAAAATAGCGGATACCACTCGTTAAGATATCCGGCATTTTGAAAACATGATTGGTCTTCAGCCCATCCGTACCCCCCTATATTATCAGGTAAAACCGAATAATCAGAACCGTATTTTTGATCAAGAACTAACAAATTCCCTCCGCCCGATATATAATTCTCCAATTTCTGTTTGAATTCAGGTGAATTGTAATTTGATAAAGCTCCTGATCCTATGACAAGTAAATTTATAACATTTGATAGTGTTGTATCGGGGTTTTTCCAATATACTAAATCTGAGAATACAGGTATTGTAAATATATTATATTTACCTAATATATGACCATAACCTGAAGTCCACCCGGATGTAAATATTCCCACTTTAATATCACTTTCAACAGAATCAGAATCTATTAACCATCTCGTTGGATAATTTACTATACCCGGTGATTGGTTTTCATCCGGATGAACATAATGGTCATTATAATGGCTACTATCATTTGCAGTTGAAGTATCTATTGCTGCAAAATATCCGGTTCGTAATTTTTCAGTTCCTTTTGATTTTAAATTAATATGGGCATATATTCTCCCTGTTTTAAAAGCAATAACACTATATGGGATTTCATTATTATCACCTGGATCCAATGAAAAAGAACCTGTTCCTCCATTAAATGACAAAGCAGATATATCATGAGTAACATTCTTGGTGATATTAACATCTACACGCCTTTTTAATTTACTTCCGTTAATTACTACATTACCATCGATATTATTATCTTGACCAGGTAGTTTAAACAAATATCCTATTGGATCTAACCAATAAGATATATCCGGATCCTCTGTCTTAAATTTGAATTCATAATCTCCACCTGCATTGCCGTCCCCATCCCCATCTATTTTTACACCTGATGTGTCTCTTGCTACATCTGTAATTGTAACTGTATATTCTTGACTATATTCCAATGTGTCATCCTGTATATTCAGTTTGATTGTCTTTTCATCATCCCATAATGTTGTATAGTCAATTCCCGAATCAATAGATATGGCTTTCTCCGTGGAATCTTTATCCATTGGCTTTGAAAATTTAATCGTAATAAATTCCTTATCTATTGGAACATCCTCTTCATCATTTTTTGGGTCTGTTTGTAATATAACAGGGATATCACCTATATAAAATTTATGATTTATATCTATACCCGGTTCATAATTCAACCAAGTCCCGAGTGAATCCCTCTCCCCTATTGTTTTAGGGTTATTGTCCAAACTATTACCTGTTAAATCCTTACTTATTATTTCAATAATAGCTTCTCCCAAACTACTTGAATCATTAGGGATTATTACTTCACCTGTCCATGTCTTTTTAGATGTCCATGCTATAGGATCAACATCGATTTTATCTTCCCCATCATTTAGAGATAATTTTACATCTATATTATTCTTATTCATTGCTTCTGAAAAAT
>CBDVEF010000079.1:0-7350 GCA_965372935.1 uncultured bacterium
CAAAGGGTGTAGATATTAAAGCTGTTCCGCTTATTGTACCACAAGCTCATCTTGGTTTACCGGGCGGTTTTGAAATTGAAGTCCGCTATATCCCTCCTTATGAAATTAAGGATATGGGTAAGATCTCCTTTATGGGTGGCGGCGTGAAATATCAAGTAAGTAAGCTTATCCCAATGCTTTCCACAATAGTCCCTATTGCTATTCAAGGCACTTATCAGCAGTTTAAACTGGGAGATGACGTCACTATTAACAGTACTTTTGTGAACCTACATGCAAGCAGAGGACTTGTCATCCTTCCTCTCACTATCTATGGTGGAATAGGATATGAACACACCACACTCGAAGCAAAATATACCTATACTGAGCCCTGGGAGGGTGGCACTACACATGCTATCGACTTTAATATTACTGGAGATAACGGTTTTCGCGTTACTGCCGGCGCACGTTTAAAAATATTACTCCTCGACGTGATGCTTGATTATTCGGTTGGTAAATATCAGACAATCCGTGCTGGTGTTGGATTTTCGATTTAATAATTCAATCATATTTAACATATATCCCGAGGTAAAATTACTTCGGGATTTTTTTTACATTTATTAACCAAAATTAATGAAATAATTCTGAAATGGATCTTGCATTTTTAACCTAACATTAAGCGATTTACCAATAAATCTATATAAAATATTTCTAGGTAAGTTCGGGCATAAAAATAAATTTGACAAAAGAGGAGAGAAATATAAAAAAGGTAATGCCATGATATGGGATATTATAATACATTTTAAATGTGTTGAAAGGGATATAATAAGATAGAAAATGAAATGTTATGAAAAAATATGAGAAATATTATAAATTTTTCGTCTGACGTCGTCACACTTTGTGCAATTTTATGATATATAAGTAAAGAATGTTTTGATGATGAATGAAAATTAATATAAATTAGATAAGAATGAAATATAATTTTAAATTTTGAATAAAGGAAAGCAGCATGAAAACAATAAAGAAAATTACACTAATTTTTACCTTTTGCCTTTTACCTTTTGCCTTTTACCTTTCTTCAGATACCTGGGTAAAGACATATAGACCATTTCAGGAACCATACAGGCAGGATAAGTATTGGATTGAGGATGTTATAATAACGCAGGATAGCGGATATGTGGTAAGTGGAAGTTTTGAGCTCTGTGGTGAATATTATTGGGAAAGATGGGGATTTTTGATGAAAACCGATAAAGATGGAAATGTACTATGGACAGTAAAAGATAGTGTTGATTTTATGAGTGATAATGGTGATTTTGTTGATTTTGTTGAAACAAGTGATGGAGATTTCATAACTATTGGTAGCAGGATACCAAGTGGTGGCTATATGATCAAGCGTGATAATGAAGGAAATAGATTGTGGGATATGTCTTACACAAGCTTCGGGACCAAATCAATGTACAACACTGCTGATAATAATATTATTTTAGGAGGAGTGGTTAATAGTAATATTGCATTAAGAAAAATAGATAATAATGGAAATGCTCTTTGGACAAAATCCTATAATTGTGGCAATTTTTCCATGGCAAATTCTATTAAGGAGACCTCCGAAGATGATTATATTTTAACTGGCCTTGCCAGTGGAACTGGATATGATATTATTGTATTAAAAACCAATTCGATCGGTGATTCTCTCTGGAAAAGAACCTTTGAGGGGCTCGGGGGACACGATATAGGTAACTGTATAATTGAAACTAATGAGAATAATATACTTGCTGGAGGTTGGATTATTAATGATGGTCACAACGGATTTGTATGGTTACTAGACCATTATGGTAATACATTGTGGAACCATATTTATAATGATGGAATATTATACTATATCTTATCTCTTTTACAGACCAGCGATGATAATTTTGTATTGCAGGGTGGCAAATTAGTAAAAATAGATTATACACCTAATGTTATCTGGAATGAGCCACTAACAGGAGATGTTTTTGGGGGAGGTGATAAAAATCTTCAACGGACGGCTGAAGGTGGATTCCTTTGTGTGGCAACCGAAGACTACGGAGATTATATTGTATTGAATAAAACCGATTCATTGGGACAAGTATATTCAATTGATGAGCCAGGTAATGAAAATAATATTTTAATAAATGTATTTCCAAATCCAATATTAGATAATTGTGAAATTATTTTAAATAATCATAATGCATCATTGAAAAATCCAACTATTATGATCTATAACATTAAAGGGCAGCACGTGAGAGATTGCGGATTTCAGATTTCGGATTTTGGATTTAGTACTGTTTGGGATGGGAAGGATTTCAATGGAAAGGAGGTGCAAAATGGTATATACTTTCTTAAGTTAGAAAGTGATAATTACACAACAGTAAAAAAAATAACAAAGATCAAATAATCCCACCACGCCGGGAGTTTGATTCAATTAAAAAAGGAGTTCATGATGAAAAAAGCAATGTTATGTATGTCACTAATATGTGCTTTTACAATCTCTCTATTCGGTGATTATGCAGTAGATTCCACAAGGAGTATGGATACCACACATGTGAACGCAATTAGAACTGCGTTTTCCGGTTCAAGTGAGATAGGAGAATTTTATTGGGAAGATTTCGTTGCAAACGATCCAACACAACATGAAATGGAAGATTCACTTATGGGAGAATATGATCGTGGGTGGCAGGACTATTTTAATGCCGATTTATATGTAAAATATGCGATGTGGGGGGCTGTAGGGCTTGATATGCCTGTAACAACTCCCCCTACAACTGATACTATGCTACTTGATAAAGCAAAATATTATCTTCTTGATCCCAGCAGTCCCGAATCTTATCTTGATCTTGATGATGTATGGGAGGAACTATCAGCAGGAAATGATGTTGGTGGTAATCCATGGATGGGATTTATTACACGAAATACAGCTCTAATGGTAGATATGCTATGGAATTATGTAGATAGCACAGAAAGAGTAGAAATGTGCTCAAAATTAGATAGTCTCGCTGATACATTATATTACCATCTTAACAGGTTAAAGGAAACCTGGGGATTAGGAGAAAAACCACAATTCTTTGGTATGGCACCAGATGCAGCTGCTCTTGGGTATGCAGGATGTGTTCTTGGAGATACTACTTATATCAATTTTTCTAAGGATCAAATATTAAATTACCAAGTTCCATATACAGAAGAAACTCAAAATGGATATTTAGATCTGTTTACAGCAAGAGAAAATTATATCAGCGAAGGATTGACATATTTTGGCTCCAATTTCTTAACACAAACGAGTATATTCTTTACAGCATATTTAAGGATGTATGATGAAAATTTGTATAATGAAGATTTAATTAACAACATAATGAATAAATTCATTAATATGATAAGACCTGATATGTTGTTTTTGACATTAGATGATTGTTTTTTAGGGCACTGGGGAAATAATACCATTGATGAATATTATTTTCTACTGAGTATTTTTGAATATTATTATAATAATACAACAGGTGATAATGATAATCTGATAAGATGGTATTTCAATGAATTTAAAAATAATTATTGCGATTATGGTGAGTATCCTTCTTTGGTCTGTTGGTTTAGAAATTTTCACCCAATATTCTCTTACAATCCTAACAAAACAGTTGAAATTGATAGTTCTTATACTTTGCCTGATGTAATTTCACAAGAATCATTCTCTGATGAAGAACTAACTATAATGCGTCAAACAACATCGACACAACAACAATATGAAAAAGCTAATGCTCTATACGTTAATTATGACAATTCGCTTGATCCTTCTTGGCATGAGCATGGTGATCAGACAAGCTATCAATTATTTGCAGATGGAGAATATTTTATTATTGATCCTGGTTATATAGAAGGACAGCATGATTTCAGGGTATCACCATACGCACATAGTTTGATAATAATTAATCCTGATGAATCTAAGCTTTGTGGTTCAGAACCAATATATAGAAATCTAATATCACCAGGGAACCCGTCTATTGTTTATACACCGAATCCTTCATTCAAAGATCATTTTATTAATAATACGAGTATCGAAAAATTGAAAATTTATATGGATTATGTAGAAGATCCAAATGGTGATGATACAGTAAGGGTTGAAAGAAACTTTTATTCTTTTGATAATATGCATTATGTAATTTATGATAATTTACTAAGATTATATGGATCGAATTCAGATTCAATTTGGAACACAATACATTTTGCCTCACATACTGGAAGTAATGACTATCTAACTTGGTATAATAATGGAGAATTTGTTTATGAAAAATATCAAGAAGTTACATTATTTGGAACAATAGGTTCATCTGATGATTTTACAATTTCAGCTACAGAGGATTTAAGTACTGGTTTATTGAACGATGGTCAATGGGCAAATTATCATACCAGACTAGAGATACAAACAAATTCAATAGAAACTTCATTCATGACTATACTATTTCCCACAGAATCGTCTTCAAATCCAATATCGGTAGCTGATAGTAGTGGTTATTACGCAGTAGAGATATATGATGCAGCAAAGACACCTGTTGAGAAATCCTATTATGCAGTTTCAGATAGTATATTAGATATTTCCTTTGATGACATCGATATTAACAGTGATGCAGCATTTGTAGGTATGACGTATCGTCCGGGTTATCAATTTGCTACGAAGGTAACACAGTTTATCATGGCAGATGGTGATATTCTATTCTATAATGATAATGATACTCTCCTGGTCGATTCCGATTCATCTATTGATGAAGTAATTGCATCATATACAGGTACAGAGCTCAGCGTTATCGTAAAGTCCGACGATGAATATCCACAATATAGGATACTAAGACAGGGTGTCGATCCTGACAATTTCACCTCGATCTGTGTAGCGAACAAGGAAAATGGTACGAGCAATATCGAGCATCTTAGCTATGACAGCAATTACTTTTATGTAAATTGGTATGATTTTTCGTCAGGAACTGTAAATCTTATTACACCGATTTTAGTACCGGAGGGAGAGACTTTGGTAATTGGTAATGGAGTAACTATTAATTGTATGAATGCAAATGTAGCTATTGAAGTATATGGTGATATCGAGATCGGTAATAACGTTACCTTCACATCTCCTGATTCTGTTCAGTGGGATGGTCTTTATCTCCTTAATACTTCAGCAACAATTACTATGAACAATGTAACCTTTGAGAGAGGTAAACTTCACAATGATTCCCGATCCTTAATGATAAGCAATTCAGAATTTAACAATTCCGGTATTGAACAATCCGGCAGTAAAATAAATGTATCAGAAACAAATTTTAATTCGAGTAACATATTTTGTGAAAGATTGAATAGTTGTGAGTCTGTGGATATGGGTGAAGTTTATATCACCGGTTGCGAATTCATAAATTTCAGTGATTATTACGCTGTTTCTATTTCGACTTACCCTATATATAACTTAAGTGATAATGAAATTTCAAACTGTTTTGCCGGTCTCCGTATTGTTGAAAGTGGTCATCCTAAAATGTGTGTAATTAAAAATAATATTATTAGATGGAGCACCAATGGTGTAGGGATCTGTATTTATCATTCTTATGCTGATATTTCAGGGCACAACAGGATAATTGGAAATTTAATTGGAATTCTCGGAGCAAAAGATTCATCTATTAAAATTATGGGAGACATTGATTATCCATACCAAAGCATTAATGATAATATTTATGAGGAAATTGTTACGGATTGTTATAGTTTTCCCCATAAAAAAGGTATCAGATACAATGAGATAGTTGATGATGAATACATTGAAGGCACACGAGATCAATATTTATTTGTTTGTAAAGGTGCTACAGGAGCTCAACGAGAATTAAATGTTGAATATAATTATTGGGGGCAGGAAAGTCTTGAATGGAACGAAGGTGATGGTGATGATCGCTTTTATCCGGCTGAATTATTTGATTATATTCCAGTATGGGATCCAGGTTTTCCAGAATCTCCTGAAATCTCAGTTCCGGAATTGCTATATGCAGATGCGGACTCTTTTATTCAAATTGAAGAATATGAAGAAGCAAAGATAGTTTATAGAAATATAATTCAATTATATCCCGAATGCAAGTTTTCTATATTCAGTATGAGAAATCTATTGCCTTTGGAAACCGTTTCGGGACAGGACTTTTCCTCACTCAAAGAATATTATCTCACAGAACCGAACTGTAATATCGATGATGAGAGAACAAAATTAAGTCAATATCTTGCAAACTACTGTACGATAAAAATGGAGCAATATCCTGAAGCGATAAGCTTCTTTGAAGCTATTATTTCTGATCCGGATACGGAATTAGACTCGGTATATGCAGTTATCGATGCGGGTTATACTTATTTGTTGATGGAAAATGGCGGAAAATCCGGATATATTGGAAAGATGGCAGAATTAAAGCCAAAATCTGAAATAGAATTTCGAATAATGAGGGATGATTTATTATCAGAATTATTTGAAATAATACAGATTGAACCGGAAGAACCAAATGTAGAATATGCATTTGATCTAAAGCATAATTATCCAAATCCCTTCAATTCTAAAACAACTATTTCCTTCTCACTTCCACTCTCCACACAAAAAGCAGAACTGAAAATATATAACATCAAAGGGCAATTGGTAAGAAAACTTGATATGGATACTAAATTAGGAATCGGAAGCATAACCTGGGATAGTCTCGATAATAGTGGTAAGTTAGCATGTAATGGTGTATATTTCTACAAACTCATTGCAGACAAGAAAGAAATAGTTAAGAAAATGTTAATGATGAGATAATCCTAAGCAAACATTACAAATCAAAGGAGCAGATACTTTTCATCTGCTCCTTTTTCTAATCACATTCAAAAAAATTGTTACCAAAAACATTTTTCTTGACACGCCTATGTTTTTATTGTGATTGTGTCTCAATCTTATAAAGGTAAGTTTATGAAAAAAGCTATTGATAAGTTCAGAAATTTTTTAAAGAACAGTGATCTTCTCTGGTCTAAAGAAAGAGAAATTATAGCCAAATATATTTTCTCATTACAGAAACATTTCACTGGAGATGATCTTTTCTTAGACCTAAAACAAAAGGGATATTCAATATCACGAGCTACGGTATATCGAACCCTTGATTTATTAGTTAGAAGTTCACTCGTCTCAAAACTTCAACTTCAAAGCGGCACATATCTATATGAAAAAAATTCGGATGACCATCATCATGATCATCTTATTTGTGCTAAATGCGGTAAAATCATTGAATTTCATTCAGACGCAATCGAGGCGATCCAACAACAAATTGCTGATCAGAATAATTTCAAAATTACAGGGCATAATCATCGAATTTGTGGTATTTGTAAAGA
>CBDVEF010000080.1:0-7324 GCA_965372935.1 uncultured bacterium
GCAGGTTAGTGAAGAGAATTCAGAAAATGATGCCTGTGAAATGGAACATATTATAAGTAAAGAATCTTATGAAAAACTTGTTAAATTTTGTGATTTTGTAAATAAGGATACAGATATACCATCCTTATTAGACAAATTTCATGACCATATAAATAGGAAACAGGAAAGTTACAACGATGATGGAGGTGCTAAAATGACAAATAAGAGATTAAATAACCTTAAAGTGGGAGAAACAGGAACTATTATAAAGATCGGAGGGGATAAAAAGCTTAAAAAAAGACTAATAGATATGGGAATGTTGCCCGGAACAGATGTAAAAATTGTTAAAGTTGCTCCGTTAGGTGATCCTATTGAGATGAAAATAAAAGGATTTCATCTTACTATAAGAAAAGAAGATGCTAAAAATATTTTAATAGAGGATTAAAAAATATGGTACCACTTTCTTTTGCATGTATGGGAGAATATACAATAAAATCCGTAAGAGGAGGAAGGAGAATGCGTCAAAGATTAATATCTATGGGTATTAATGAAGGAGATAAAATTAGAATTATAAAACCGGCACCTGGTACGATTATAATAGCAAAAAATAATATTAGAATTGGAATAGGGTTTGGAATGGCAAGCAAGATTTTTGTGATTTAATGGAGAAAAAAAATGACTGAGATTGTCAATAATAAAATTGCAATTGTGGGGAATCCCAATGCGGGTAAAAGCACTGTTTTTAATCTCCTGACGGGAAGTAATCAGGTAGTAGGAAATTGGCCCGGAGTAACTGTTGAAAGAAAGGAAGGTAAATTTGTTTATAGCGGTATAAAAAACAATGTCATTGATCTTCCCGGTATATACTCATTATCTGCAAATTCGATTGATGAAAAAATTGCAAGAAATTTTATAGTTAAAGATAATCCGGATTTAATTGTTGTTGTAGTAGATGCTGTAAATCTTGAAAGGAATTTATATCTTGTAACACAGATTTTGGAACTTAATCGTAATGTCATTATAGCTTTAAATATGATGGATGCTGCGGAATCAATCGGTCTTAAAATCGATAAAGATACATTAGAAAATATATTAAATATCAGAATTGTTCCTATGGTTGCGAATAGGGGCAAAGGTATAGAGGAATTAAAAAAAGCTATAATAGAGTATGATGGTAAATTTCATGATGAGTTTGATATTTTTAAAAATGATAAGATCAATAATGACATTAAGGAAATTGAAAATCTTATTGCCCCTTATATAAAAAATTTTCCATCAAGATTTGCCGCTCTAAGGATTTTAGAAGAAGATACCGATTTTCTCAGTTTAATAATTGATAAGGATATATTTAAGGATATTGAAAAAATAAAACTAAATATAGAAAATAAAATAGGTGAGGAAATCTATACATACATTGCAGCGCATAGATATGGTTATATACACGGGCTATATGAGGAATGTGTCGAGGAAACAATAGATATTAATAAAAGGATAACATTATCGGATAAAATTGATAAAGTTCTTATAAATAGAATTCTCGGGATCCCTATATTCTTATTCTTCCTCTGGTTGACATTCGAGTCTGTGTTTAAAATAGGGAATCCGATTGCAGGTGTAATCGATACAATTTTCGGTTTTCTTGGTGATAAATCAGGGATTTTACTTGAAGCCATAGGTTCACCAGAATGGATAATTTCACTATTTAAGGACGGGATAATAGCAGGAGTTGGATCCGTATTGGTATTTTTCCCAAATATATTTATTATGTTTTTGATATTTGCAACGCTTGAAGACTCGGGTTATATGGCACGAGCAGCTTTTGTAATGGATAAATTTATGCATAAAATAGGTCTTCACGGGAAAAGTTTTATTCCACTTATATTGGGTTTTGGATGTAATGTACCAGCAATAATGGCAACAAGGACACTTGAAAATGATAAGGACAGGATAATAACCATTTTAATCAATCCATTGATGAGCTGTTCTGCCAGATTACCAATTTATCTTATGCTGACAGGTATATTTTTTAAGAGCAATCAGGGTACAATTGTATTTAGTTTGTATCTGTTCGGTGTAGTATTAGCTGTTGTGTTGGGAAGGTTGTTTAAAACATTATTCTTTAGGCATAAAGCTGCACCTCTTATTATGGAATTGCCTCCCTATAGATTGCCCTCATTAAGAACAGTTTTTCAGGGGGCATGGAACAGGTCTAAATTATTTGTTAAAAAAGCCGGAACTATTATTTTCTTGGGTGTAGTAATTATCTGGTTGCTTTCGTATTTACCTGTTGGGGTTTCTTATGCCGGTGATGGTAGTTTGATCAGTTATGTAGGAAAGTTTATTGCTCCGATTTTCAAACCTGCAGGCTATGGATTCTGGCAAGCTTCTGTTGCCCTTCTATTTGGTGTAGTAGCAAAAGAGATTGTTGTTGGGGCATTTAGTACATTATTCGGAGGAACTGAAAACTTAGTGCATATACTTCCCCAATATTTTACAGCTTTGTCAGCATATTCGTTTATGTTAATTTCACTTATATATTTCCCTTGTATTGCAACTATTGGTGTTATTAAACAGGAAGCAGGTATAAAATGGGCACTATTTGTAGTCGTGTACTCAATTCTTCTTGCTTATGTCGTTTCTGTTCTCTTTTATCAGATTGGAAATTTATTTATTTGAAGGGATAATATAATGTATATTTATTATTCAAAGAGAGGTGTTTTTTTGTTTTTAGATTTAGGCGTGCCTAAATTAGTTAGGCAATTTAAAATTATAAAAAAGGAGATGACCAATGAATAAAATAGCAAAAATACTTTATATTGTTTTATTTGTTTCTTTTATTATTTCACCTATATGTCTTAATGCTAACCAGTCAGGAAGTTTATATGGGAAAATCATAGATGAAAAAACAGGAAAACCAATTTCATATGTAAATATTATAGTAAAAGGAACAAACATTGGAGTAGCTACAAATTCAAAAGGGAAATATACCATCCCCAGTATTCCGATAGGGAATTATATTATAATTGCTTCAATTCTTGGTTATAAATGTATTGAAAAAAGAGTGGATATATTGGCTGATAAAATAGAATGTCTTAATTTTAATCTGTCAGTTTCTCCGCTTGAAATGGGAAAAATGGTTGTGACAGGAACAAGAACCAGTCGATACATCAAAGATGTTCCAGTTCGTACGGAAGTGATAACAGATATACAGATTAAAGAAAAGTCAGCAACAAATCTCTATGAAGTTCTTGACGGTGTTCCCGGAATAAGAATAGAACAACAATGTTCATATTGTAATTTTAGTATGATAAGACTTGAAGGTTTAGGAGCGGATCATACTCAAATATTAATCGATGGACAACCTATATTTTCCGGACTTGCAAGTATTTATGGATTACAACAAATACCAACTGTAAATATCGACAGAATAGAAATAGTTAAAGGGGCAGGATCTGCTCTATATGGTAGTAGTGCAATCGCTGGCGCTATAAATATTATAAGTAAAACTAATCTTTTGAAATCAGGTGCCGATATAAATGTTGAATATGGTTTATTCAATACACATAAGTACAGTATATTATCAAATACCAAAATTGGGAACAATAATATAACATTTAAAGCACAAAAACATGGTGGAGATGTAATCGATCAGAGCGGAGATAAAGGACGTATACCTGATGATATTTCCGATAGAGTTAAAACGGATAATCTTGATGCAGGTTTTAGGATAGTCAATAGCGCAATAAACAACACTGATAAACTAATATTTGGTACAAATGTATATTATGAAAATAGAATGGGAGGGACATTGAAAAATGATTTATATATGAACCCATTTAGTGAAGGAACGGAAAGAATAATAACAAGACGAACAGAAGTCAACTTTGTATATAATAAATATTTCAATAGTGAGAATAAATTGGACTTTTCATTTGCTTATTCAAATCACAATAGAAATGCTACAAATGATACTTATCTTACGGATTATATGAGTGCACACAACGATTCAATGCCAGCTATTGATGAAATGATGCCGTATCTTGCATTAGAGAATTTATTCAATATTAATTTTAATTATTCTCGATCCATATATTCAAGGCATAATATACTTTTTGGAACACAGTATTTACTAAACAGACTCAGTGAGCAGGGGAAATATGTAGTTATAGATGAAAGCAATGCTGAATATGGGAAATCGTATATGTCTACAAGTAAAAAGAATTCGAATGAAATTGGTGTTTACATACAGGATGAATTTCTTATAGTTCCTTCTCTTGAAATTGTTATGGGATTAAGATATGACTATCATTATTCTATCGATGAATTCCATGGATCAGGTGATGTTTCTATAGAAGGATTACCAGCTTCAATATACAATAAATCAAGCTTGAATCCAAGATTTGCTCTCAGGTATTCTCCACTTAATTTTCTCACATTAAGATCAAGTATAGGTACAGGACACAGAGTGCCATATGGTTTTTCCGAAGATCTTCATTTGTGTAGCGGTTCTCCAAGAATATGGAAAGGTTTGGGTTTAGAACCTGAGAAATCAATAAGCTTTAATGTTTCTGTTGACTATAATATAACTAATTTTATGTTTGGCATAAATATATATAGAACAAATTTGAATAATAAAATCAGTTTCGTTGAGGCAAGTGGTTTTGCAAAATCGACAGGTTATACCTATGAATGGAAAAATATTGGTAATGCATATGTTCAGGGTATTGAATTTAGTTCAAAAATACTTATTATAAAGCATTTAATACTAAATACAAATTTCACAATAAATGATGGTAAATATAATCATAAAAGGGAAGATTGGATAAATACCGATTATGAGGAATTTAGCAAATATATATCAAGATTTCCAATGTACACCGGAGGAGCCGAGCTTTCATTTACTCCATATAAATGGAATTTTAATGTAGAAACAAATTATCAGGGATCTATGTATATAGATTATTTCGAAGATGACGAAATTCCAGTGAAAATAAAAAAGACGGAACCCAATATTATCGTAAATGCAAAAATTGGCAGAAAAATTTACAGAGGATTAGAATTATTTATAGGAGGGAAAAATCTAACTGATTATATACAACCTGAAAGGCATAATGATCAAGCCTCATTCATTTATGCTCCTCTTTATGGGCGAATAATCTATGGAGGTTTTAATGTTCACTTTTAAGTTCAAAATTATAAGAAAGGAGATTAAATTATGAATAAGGAAATAATGACAGGAGGGGAAAACCTAAAAAAATATTTTATTGCTATATTATTGTTGATTTCAAGTCTTGCTTTTACACAGAACTTGAATGCAGTGGAGATACATACTACAATAGCAATTCAGTCGGAAATGTATTTTGGTGAAAATGATACAACATTGGGTTATCAAATACCTGACAATAAATTTGCTGTCCGATATGCAGCAGTTGAGCTGGAAGGTAAATTAGGCAAATATGTTGAATATAATCTGGAAGTAGGGACTGCCACCTGTCTTGGCCCTGGTTCTGCAGTTAGTATGATGGAGGCAGGCATCTTTTTCAAGCCAATCAATTTCTTAAAGATAGGTATTATGCGGGGACACATTATGCGTGGATTTGAAATCTACGAGGAATGTATGGATATTATAACTGCTGAAAAACCACGCTTTGTCAAAGCATTTGCTCCCTGTCATCCAACAGGTGCCGTTATGGATTTAAACTATGATTTTACCGGAACTATGGGAATTTCTGCACAGCTGGCTTATCTTAATGGTACCCGGAAAGGGATAATCACGGAAGAACATGATTTGAATTTGGGCGTTATATTACACACACCTGTTCCAGGATTATCCCTATGCGGTTTTTATACCGATATGAAACAGGATTTCGAATACGATGAAGAGATTGATAAGGCATTGAGAAGTGGATTTGGGCTCAATTATGATGCATTTAATATACATATAAGAGGAGAATGTTATCTTTGTAAAGGATTTTTCAGTATTTATCCGGATGTTCTTTCAGAGGATTTGAAAATGATGGCCTCATTTGTTGAGTGTGCTTATATGTGGAAAACAGGGATTACGATACTTCCTTGTATAGAACCATATGTGATGTATCAATTATGGGATAAAGGATACAATGTGGAGGGTGACCAGAAATATACATATATAACAGCCGGATTAAACTTGGGTATTGGTTCTCCAAACACGAAACTCAGGATAAATTATGAAATCCCAAGAAATTTTCCTGAAGATAAATATGAGGAGGCGGTATCTCTTACAATCAGACTCCAGGGGGAGTTTTAATAAAATTAAATGAGTGATAAGGAGGATAAATGAAAACACTGAAAATTATATATGTAATGACAATCATTATAGTCGGATTTTTGACATTTCATTTAGATGCAAAAACAATAGCCCCTCTGTACGATATGTATACGGATCCTGACCATAGTGGAGCCCATCCTGCAACTGAGTTGTGGGTGGCTGATTATTCCCCTATGAGCAATTATCAACGTATAATGATAATGTTTGACCTTAGCCCATATACCGGGCAAACCATAGATAGTGCTTTTCTTAATATTGACAGATTCTTCGGATGTCCGTCAGGTGATCCTACATATACTAAAATATATTCCATCACTGAATTGTGGAATGAGTCATGGCCTGAAAATATACATATTTCACATAGCAGTACGGAATGGGCAAGCTATACTTTCAGTTCCAACGGTTGGCACAGAATAAATATTACATCTCTTGCAAATGCATGGCTTGATGAAACAATTACAAACTATGGACTTGTTATTCGGGCATTACAAGGGAATAAATTTAGTAAATTTTACTCAAGAGAAGCTTCATCTAATGTACGTCCCTATCTTGAACTTGTAGGTCTAAGTGGTATTAAAGAAAGGAGTAAACATTTTCATAAAAGTATTGTTGTTTCCCCAAATCCATTTTATTCTGTCTGCAATATGAATGTTTCGAATGGGGCAGAGGTGGAAATATTCGGAGCGGATGGAAGAAGAATCTATAATGTTTACAGTAAGGGAAGTAAACTGATATGGAAACCTTCAGAATCAGTTGGTGGTGGTATATATTTTATTCGTACTACATTCAACAAGCAGATAGCTGTTGAAAAGGTTATTTATTTAAAAAATTGAAATTGCTATGAATCACTGTCACCATTAACCTCCTTATAATTTGTGGTTATATTTCTCTTTACTTCCTCGCCCTTGATGGGAGAGGACTGAGGTGAGGGTGGTTATAAATATTTAAGTAGGAAGTGAGAAGTAGGAAAATCGAAAAACAGTAACGACAATCGCAAACGGGAACAAAATATATTTACGATTTATGACTTTTAGACTT
>CBDVEF010000081.1:0-7259 GCA_965372935.1 uncultured bacterium
CAGTGGTTTTCTTCCTCGCCCTTGATGGGAGAGGACCAGAGGTGAGGGTGATAATAAGTATACAAGTAGGAGGTGAGAAGTAGGAAGTTTAAAGACATAAATCGAAAACCGGGAATGATAACGCTAACAGGAACGGAATAATGAATAGGATATGTTAAATAGTTTTCAAATTATGAGTAATATATATCTATTAAGTTTTGCAGTGGCAAGAGAGGGGTAGTCACATTTGGAGTTCCATAGCAAAAGTGGTAAGTATGTCTATACCAAGTGCCTGGGATTATATGTCTATGTTCATCTACCAATACCAAATAAATAAACAAAATCTTGACAGTGATTTTTAATTCTGTTAGAATTAAAATAAGATTATGACTAAAAGATTAGGAGAACTATTAGTTAGTAACGGTTTAGTTACTAAAGGGCAAATTGACGAAGCTCTTCAAATTCAGAAAGAGAAAGGGGGTATGCTTGCAAGTATACTTCTAAATTTAGGGTATGCTGACAGGAATACCTTAGGGATATATCTTGGCAAAGTAATGAATGTAAAATTTATCGATGTTACAACAGCTGATATAGATGATACAGTATTAAATTTGATTCCTCCCGATATTGCAATTAAGTATATTGTTATACCTATAAGAAGAAGTGGGAATATTCTAAGTGTTGCAATGTTGGATCCGCTAAACTATAGTTTGATAGATAATTTAAAATTCACTACGAGTTTTGAAATTGAACCACTTGTTGGTATTGAATCGGATATTGAAGAAAAAGTCAACAGTTATTATAGAAGTGCAAGTATGATTGCTCAAATTTCTGATAAAGATGACATTGATATTGGGGAAGGGGATGTTCAGATTATTGAAGAAGGTGAAGAAGAAAGTGAATTCGAGCTAACTGCTGCAAGTGAATCAGCTCCTGTTGTTCAACTCGTCAATAAAATTTTAATGACTGCCATCGATAAGAGAGCCGCTGATATACATATTGAACCTTACGAAAAGGACATGAGAATAAGATATAGAATAGATGGTATGTTGCATGAAATTGATAAACCAAGGAAAAGTTTGCATAAAGGTGTTGTACAGAGAATTAAAATATTATCAACAATGGATATTACGGAAAAAAGACGGCCTCAGGATGGGAGAATTCGACTAAGTTTCAGGGGAAGACCTATTGATTTTCGTGTTTCAGTAGTCCCGACAATGTATGGTGAAAAAGTAGCCATACGTATACTTGATAGACAGGCGGTTTCATTTGATCTAAGCAAGTTGGGTTTTAGTAAAAGTATGATAAAGATTGCTGAAAAAAATATTCACAGTCCTCATGGTATAATTCTTGTGACAGGTCCTACCGGCTCAGGCAAAACAACAACTCTTTATGCAATGTTAAATGAAATAAATGATGTTGGAATAAATATCACTACAGCTGAGGATCCTGTAGAGTATACAATAGTAGGTGTCAATCAGTTACAGATAAACGAAGCAATTGGAGTGACATTTTCCAAAGCTCTAAGAGCTTATTTGAGACAGGACCCGAATGTAATAATGGTCGGAGAAATTCGTGACAAGGAAACCGCAGAAATAGCAATTAGAGCGTCATTAACAGGTCATCTCGTCTTAAGTACAATGCATACGAATAGTGCTTCCGCAACTATAACAAGAATTGTAAATATGGGTGTTGAACCTTTTCTTGTTGCTTCGACATTAAATCTTATTATATCGCAGCGGCTTATGAAGAAAGTATGTAAGAATTGCAGATATGAAATTGAGCCGGATGTAAGTATTTTAAAATCAGCGAGAATTGATCCTAATTCATTAAAAAAATCAAAATTATATAGAGGATCAGGATGCAAAGAGTGTATGAATACCGGTTATAAAGGAATGGTTGGAGCATTTGAAATGATTAGCGTTACACCGAAAATTAGACAGGGAATACTTAATAAAATGTCAACTGATGAGTTAAATGAATTAGCCATCAAAGAGGGGATGATTACCCTCAGAGAGGCTGCACTTGATCTATTGAAAGAAGGTGTTACCGATTTGGAAAATGTTTTGAAGGAAACAACTGTAAGATAATGAAAAAAACTAAAATAGGTTTATTACTATTAAAAGCAGGATTGATAAATGAGGAACAGTTAAAAAGAGCTCTTGAAATCCAGGAGGAGACAGGTAGAAAATTAGGCGGGATCCTTGTAGGTCTTGGTTTTATAACGAGAGCAGAACTTTTAGATTTTCTCAGTAATCAGTTCCATATTGCATCCGTTGATCTTCGAGCAATTGCTGTCGATGGTAATCTTTTAAAAATATTACCTAAGGAATTAGTATATAGACACCAGATATTCCCAATCAAAAAGATTGGAAGAGTTTTAACGCTGGCTATGATTAATCCAGAAGACATAGATGCCATTGAAGAGGTGAAATTTGCCACAGGATGTCAGGTAAATCCTGTAATCGCAACTGCTGATGATATTGAACAAGCTATAATGGATTATTATGAAGAGGTTGTAACCGATATCCAGGCAATAGATGAAGAGGATATCGATATTGGAGATGATCTTCTTGGCGAGGGGTTCGAAGATGGGGATTTGCAATTAATATCTGCTGAACAGGATATTGACATTGGCAGAATCGATTCCAACAGTAAACCTATTGTTAATTATGTTAATTTTATAATTGCCGATGCCGTTAGAAAAGGAGCAAGTGATATTCATGTTGAGATATATGAAAATCTATTTAGAATTAGATATAGAATCGATGGCGTTTTAAGAGAGGTTTTAAAACCTGACTCAACAAAGAAATTTTCTATAATTACAAGGATAAAAACTATGGCGGCACTTGACATTACGGATAGAAGGCACACACAAGATGGAAGAATCAGAGTAAGTGTTGATGAAAACCCTATAGATTTGCGTGTATCTTCTATTCCCGTTGTAAATGGTGAAAAAATAGTCCTTCGTATTCTTGATCAATCCAGTCTTATGCTTGATATGACATCTCTTGGTTTCGAACCCGATAATATGAAGAAATTTAATAATGCAATTGAGCAACCTTATGGCATAGTACTGGTAACAGGACCTACGGGAAGTGGTAAATCAACAACACTTTACTCTGCAATGAGTAGATTAAATACACCTGATGTACAGATATTGACAGCAGAGGACCCTGTGGAGTATAATTTATATGGGATTAATCAAGTTCAGGTAAATCCGGAAATAGGATTTACATTTGCTGAAGCGATGAAAGCGTTTTTGCGACAGGGACCTGATATTGTAATGGTTGGAGAAATTCGTGATTCAGAAACTGCTCAAACAGCTATTAGAGCTGCATTAACAGGGCATCTTGTGCTTAGTACGATACATACCAATGATGCTCCAAGTACAATAAACAGATTAATTGATATGGGAATTGAATCATTCTTATTGGCAGCTGCACTTAATATTATACAGGCACAAAGACTTGTAAGAAGAATTTGTTCAAATTGTAAAGCGGAGGTAAAAATAGATAAAATTTTATTAAAAGAAGCAGGGATAGATCCTGAAATATTTAAAGATAAATCTGTTTACAAAGGAACAGGTTGTGGTGTTTGCGGAGGTACGGGTTACAAGGGAAGAGTAGCTATAACGGAAGTGTTGGAAATAGATGCAAATATAAGAGAATTGATTTTAAAAAATGCCCCTACTGCAGATATTAAAAAAGAAGCGAGGAAAAACGGTTTTAAAACATTAAAAGAAGACGGGTTAATAAAAATCGCGAACGGGTTAACTACGATTGAAGAAATAATAAGAGAAACAGGTATAGATGAATCATAAATTCAGGAGGAATAATGGGTGTAGATGATTCTAATTATAATATTTCTGAAAAGGAAGATGATAAGCTAACAATAAATAATTTGTTATCAGAGCTTATTGCAAGAGGTGGATCAGATTTACATATTACAACAGGTTCATATCCTATGTTTAGAATCGATGGGGATCTTGTGGCTGCTTCCAATTATCAGAGGATAACAGCAGAGCTTACAAAAAAACTTGCATATAGTGTACTGAATGACCAGCAAAAAAAGCATTTTGAAATCGAGCATGAACTTGATTTGTCATTTGGTATTCCAAAACTTTCTCGATTTAGAGGGAATGTTTTTATGCAGAGAGGGGCTGTTGCAATGGCTATAAGAGTTATTCCATATGAAATTAGAACATTTAATGAATTGGGTTTACCATTAACCATTGCCGAGTTATGCAAAACACCAAAGGGTTTAGTATTGGTAACAGGACCTACCGGGAGTGGTAAATCAACAACACTGGCTACTATGATTGACAAATTAAATGGAGAAAGACGCTCTCATATCATTACGGTGGAAGATCCTATAGAGTATTTATACAGACACAAGAAGTGTATTGTTAATCAAAGACAGGTTGGGAGTGACACAAAGAGTTTTAATAATGCTCTTAAATATGTATTGAGACAGGATCCTGATATTGTATTGGTAGGAGAGATGAGAGATTTGGAGACAATCGATGCGGCACTTACTATTGCAGAAACAGGACATTTAACATTTGCAACATTACATACTAATTCAGCTGCCGAGGCAATTACCCGTATAGTTGATGCACATCCGGCGACCAGGCAATCTCAGGTCAGAGCTCAATTGGCATTTGTTTTGGTTGCAGTAGTAACTCAGTCATTAATCCCAAAAATAAGAGGAGGACGAGTATTAGGTATTGAGATTATGATAGCAACACCAGCTATAAAAGCTTTAGTAAGAGATGACAAAATACATCAGATATATAGCTTAATTCAGGCAGGAAGGAAATTTGGTATGCAAACATTGAATCAATCACTATATGATCTTTATATTACAAGACAGATATCACTTGAAAACGCCTTGTCATTTTCAAGAAATGTTGAAGAACTTGAACATATGATATCAGATCACTCCAGAACATAAGAAGGGGGTCAAAATGATTACTTATGTGTGGAAAGCCAGAACAAGAGATGGGCAAATTAAGTCCGGGGAAATAAAGGCAGTGAATGAAAATGAAGCATCTGTAAAAGTTAGATCAATGGATTTGATTCCTCTTTCTTTAAAAGAAAAACCTAAGAGTTTTTTTTCAGGTGAAATATCATTTGGAAAACCAAAAATATCGATGAGGGATATAGCATTGTTCACAAGGCAATTTTCTACGATGTTATCCGCAGGACTTAATATGATGGAGGGACTGAAAATCCAGAGGAAACAGGTAACTAACAAGGGGATGAAGAATTTATTAACAGACATTATTGGCGATATGGAAGGTGGTTCTCAACTCGGAGAAGCTATGGCAAATCACAAGGATGTATTCGGTGATTTGTATGTTAATATGGTAAAAGCAGGAGAAAAAGGCGGTGCACTTGATTCAACTCTCCCAAGATTAGCTGCATATCTTGAAAAGGATATGGCACTAAGGGCAAAGATAAAGGGGGCAATGATATATCCACTTGTAATAGGGATTGTTCTCGTTGTAGCTATTGCTGTTTTAATGATTTTTGTTGTACCTATATTCGAGCAGTTGTTTAAGGGTTTTGGAGCTGAGCTGCCAATGATGACTAAATCGGTATTAATGTTCAGTAAATTTATTCAAAATTTCTGGTGGTTGATTATCATTATTGTAGTAGGTATCTTGCAGGGAATTAGATTTGTAAAGAAGACAAAACCGGGATTATACTTCTTTGATAGAATGGCTCTAAAATATCCTGTATTTGGCGATCTTATGCTTAAACAAGCAATTGCAAGATTTACAAGAACACTTGCCACTTTGCAATCTTCAGGTGTCCCGATAATCGATGCTCTTACGGTAACTGCGAATACATCGGGAAACAAAATACTTGAAGATGCGATTTTAGCTGCAAGGGACAGTATAAAGGAGGGTGAATCAATTTCAGAGCCACTGGAAGCAAGTAAACTTTTTCCTCCAATGGTTACTCAAATGATCAGGATAGGAGAAAAAACGGGACAGCTTGATGATATGTTAAATAGGGTTGCGGATTTTTATGATGAAGAGGTGGACACTGCTGTGACTAATCTTACTACTGCCCTTGAACCTATAATTATGGTTGTTATGGGCATTACCGTCGGTTATATTGTTATAGCTATGTATATGCCTCAATTCCAGTTGATTCAGCATATTATGTAACTGAGTATTGTTATTCTGAATTGATATTAAGGGGAGATGTCGGAAAATGGCTGGTATGTATAGAAATATAGATATAAATATCTGTTGATTTGAATGAAGTTTCTCTATAATTTGCTTTTTAATCTAAATTATTTAACAGGATTTTCATAAAAAAAAGGAATAGACTAATACAATGAAAAGAAGTTATCTATACCTTCTGCTGAATAGACCGATTGCTATTATGTTGCTTGTGGGAATTGAATTTATTTTTCTCGGTAATTTAAAAAGCAGCGATGTCTTAATCCTTATGTCTGTGATACTTGGAGCTATGTTGATTTCCATAATCGGTTATATTTTGCTTAAAGTAAAAGAGAGGATATCTCTATATACACAATTTATTCTTGATATAATATTATCATCAACAATTCTTTATCTTACCGGAGGTATTGAGAGTCCATATTTTATCCTCTATTTTATCAATATAATTGTCAGTTCTATATTTCTATTTGCAAAAGGTAGTTTTATTGTCTCGGCAATTAGTATTGGATTCTTCGTAACAACTGTATTCTTAAGGGCAAAATTCAAAATGTTTGTTCCAGAATCTTTTTTGATATTTTCATCTTCTATCCCCAATGAAGTTATATTCATTAGAGCATATACATATTCTTTGTCTTTTTTTATGGTTGGAGCTTTGAGCGCCTATATTTCGGAAAGATTTATACAGGGGAAAAGGAATTTACAGGAGATAAAGATTACATTGAATGGTGAAGAAACTCAAGCAGAAAAATTAGGTTTTAATGATATAGCGATTTGGAGAAATACAGCAGCACCGTTTCAATATATGCATTGTAAGTAAAAACAAAATAGATTATAAAAACGGATTTTTATCTTTAAATATCTTCTCTTTGTATTGTTCCAGATGTGGGGGCGCTAAACCTTTTTCCGTTGCTTCTTTTTTCATAGATTTTAAAATTTCACCGCAGTTTATTGAAACAGGGCACCAATGGTAACAGTTTTCGCATCCCGTACAGAGAAAAAGACCATCATTTACAGCAGCCTCGATACCATTGTGAATATAATCTCGTATTATTGCAGTAGCACCCAACCCATACTTAGAGGC
>CBDVEF010000082.1:0-7162 GCA_965372935.1 uncultured bacterium
GTCCATATCCAATCCATAAAGCCAGTAATTATCCCCCTTCAATTTCCTCATTGTATTTACAATGTTTGATACAATGTATATATTCTGATGAAATAAAGCTCCACTTGAAGCCTTTATAACCGACGGTGTTATACCACAGGTTTTATGCTCAATAATTATAATGCCATCTACACCGAACAGAACGGAACTTCTTATAATTGCCCCCATATTCATTGGATCTTCAATCGCATCAGCAATTACTAAAAACATTGCATCTTTATCAGGATGAACTGTTTTAACATTCTTGATATTCCCAATTTCCGCAGCAATTCCTTGATGAACATTATTCTTGAATCTATTTTTAAAAAAGTCAAAATCCTTAATAATAACTCTTATCTTATTTTGATTTGCCAGTCTAATAATATCGTTATATGTATAATTTTTCTTATTCAAAACAGTAATCGAATTGATATTTTGCTCTGTTATAATAGCTTCCTTAACTGGATTTTTACCAAATATTAACATACTATAATCCTCTCTAATTTATCACAATGCTTCTTTTATAAGATTCACATGAATTATGAGCCACTTGCATTATCATAGGTAATTTAGTTTTTCTTTTCAAATTCATTATTATATCTAAACTTTCTTTAAATGTTATATTATTTCCGGGTGAAACAAATATGGGTTTAACATTTACTATACTCCTTAAAACATAACCTATTAGCTCATCGTTATGTTTTAACAAACTAAATGCATTTAGTTTGTTAACCGGCATTATATATTTACCTGTAAGTCTTGATTTTGCACATCCTATCACCGGTATCCCAAGTAATATTCCTGCATGTGTCGCAATTCCCATTCGCCTCATATGAGCATATCCATGCCCGTCAAAAACTATTAAATCTGGTTTTACAGATATTTTCTGGAATAATTCATAAAATAGAGGGAACTCTCTGAATGAAAGAAAACCTGGGATATATGGAAATTTAATTAACCTGTTTAGATTAAAAATGGAAACAACCTCATTTTTTTCATTATCCCAAAATACAATCGAAATAAAACCTCTGTTTTCCTTATATGCAAGATCTACACCGAATATTTTCTTTGGTTTATCCCTCATAGAGGTAAAAGATATCTTCTTTCTTAATTCCAACTGCAATACTCTTGCAGATTTATAATCCCTGTTTTTTGATATTTCTAATGTTTCTTTTATCAGATTCATATATTGATTATAATATTAAATTCAATTGTGTCAAATTAAAATAAAGGGGAGAAAGGGAGATCAACCACGAATACACGAATTTGTAACGAATTTCACTAATAATAAGAAATGGACATCAGACGACAGACGACAGACTTCAGCCGAGAAGGAAAAAAGAGGGAAACTAAAAACGGAAAGAGAAATATAAGACAATTTCACTAATTAAAGAATAATTACACAAATAACGAATAATGGATGCCAGATTTCAAACACCAGAAAAGAAAGAAGGTGAATATTTTTTAAGGTTTTCTATAAAAATCCTTAATATTACTTGTATATTCACAATAATCTATAGGGTATTTTCTCTGAAATTTTGCAGGAAATCTTGCTCCAAGAGGAACTAACATAAGCTTTCTTTTACCATTAATTTCCTTTGTTTCTTTGTTAAATGCCTCCCTGTTGTCAAAATCAATATCAAAATAATATAAATAGTAAGGGATAAATCCCATATAACTTTTTCGCAATTTGGGAGACACCTCCCCCGATATATTTACCAACTTAAATTGCCGCTTTTCAATTATTGCTTTTTGAAATTCTACAGCATTTAAAGGTATATTATTAAGCATTGGGATAATATTATATTGTCCATCAAGCATAATCCATTTTCCCAAATCGTCAATATAAGCTTCTGCAAGAACATGTCCTGCGCTACTTTTAACTTGCTCAACATCTCGAGTTTTCAATGCCAGAACCCTAGCTTTAATTCCAACTGATTGCAAAGCTGCAGTAGTAACTATCCCATATTCTACACACCTGAAATTCTGCCCGTCCCGTGCCTCTTTTAAAACAGTCAATGCATCTGATTTAGAAGGTTGATTATTACCGCTATGTCTCCATTGATTATGGACCCAATTTAAAACCAATTTTACCTTTTCTAATTGATTATCTGTTTTCTCAGTTAATTTATCAATTCCATAATCGATTCGTAATTGTTGTAAATACTCATTGTCAACAGTATCTGAATAAAGGAAATGATACTTGGTATTACTGTCTATTTCATTAAATTCAAGCTTTGAAATCTTTGTATTTGGTATAAATTTTATCAATCGTAAAAAAGGATAGCAGAACAAAAATACAATTCCTACTATAAAAACTAAAATTAAACCGATCATTTTCATCTATTTACCTACCTTTTTAGTGATGATGGTGCTTCTAACCTATTCCTTTCTATAATTATATTATTTTTATTCTTTTATCCATTTAACTACAATAATAACATACGAAGTATTTGATAAAATGTAACATTGATTTTTAAAGTTTAATCAATTAAAAAAACTATGAGACACCCATTGATATTTTACCTGTTAGATACAATATATTATTAGCAGAAGAAAGGGGATAATAAAAAGAATGGAACATATGTATTGCCTATATAAAGCATAACTACTTGACAAGATACACTAATATGATTAGTATATTGCTCTATGAAAGAGCTTATTATTAACTCTATAAATTTAGAGAATAAGAATTATTTTGACTTTAATATTCCTGCTAATAAGTTGAATATTAGAGAAATTCCCCCTGATTCTCTTGTTAAAATTAAGGGATGTATGGAAAGAATCGGCACACGATTTTTTGTTAAATGCGATATTAACTTTAAATTGAAATTGCAATGCTCAAGATGCTTAAATTATTTTGAAACTAACTTTCACGAACATATAGAAGTGTTTTATGAGAAAATAAAGAATTCGAATAGAGAAGAGATAGAACTAAGTGAGGATTCGTTTACATATGAATATACCGGCAATAATATTGACCTTACACAAGTGATTTATGACACAATATTACTAAATAAACCAATGAAATCACTTTGTAATCCGGATTGTAAAGGAATAAAAATTAACAATAAAAATAGTGATATAAATTTATCATTATAAAATTCTAAGGAGGATAATATGCCAACACCGAAACGCCGGCATTCAAAAACAAGAGGAAGAAAAAGAAGAACTAACTGGAAATTGGAAAGACCTGCAATAGCTTTATGTCAAAGATGCCACAATCCTATGATACCACACCATGTTTGTCCTACATGCGGATATTATAGAAAAAGGGAAGTTATCGTAACAGTTAAAAAAATGTAATGAATTACAGAATAGCATTAGATGCTGCTGGTGGCGACTTCGGATATGCTCTAAATATAAATGGTGCAATATTAGCATTAAAAGAGAAAAATGATATAGAAATTATATTGATTGGTAATGAATCCTCTATCCGTAGAGAACTGTCCAATTATCAAAATGTTCCTTTTGATAGATTAAAAATTATTCATACAGATGAATTTATTCGAATGGATGATGCTCCAACTATTGTAAATACATTACAAAATTCATCAATTGTTAAAGGGATAAAATTGATTAAAGAAAAAGAGGCAGAGTGTTTCTTAAGTGCGGGTAATTCGGGGGCTTGCATGGCTGCTTCTCTTTTATTTCTTGGCAGATTAAAAGGAATAAGGAGACCTGCAATTGCTGCAATTATTCCTACAATAAAGGGACCTGTTTTAATACTTGATGCAGGGGCTAATTCTGCAATCAAACCTGAAGATCTCCTCCAATTTGGAATAATGGGAAGTATATATTCAGAAATAGTATTGTCTATTGAAAATCCCAGAGTAGCATTGTTAAATATAGGATCAGAGGAAAAGAAAGGACCAAAAATGCTTCAGGAATCATTTAATTTACTAAAGAACAGTGAAATAAACTTTACAGGAAATATTGAAGGTAACGAAATACTGGAAAACAGATGTGATGTTATAGTCACGGATGGTTTTACTGGAAATATAACAATAAAAATACTTGAGGGTTTTATCCCCTTCCTTAAAGATATTATTAAAGACAGTTCCGGAATAATCCATAAATATTTCACAGCTAAATTGCTAAAAAGGGAACTGTCACATTTTACATATGAAACATATGGAGCAGCTCCCCTTTTAGGAGTAAATGGTATT
Organism: uncultured bacterium; assembly: GCA_965372935.1. Taxonomy (GTDB): domain Bacteria; phylum Hydrothermota; class 32-111; order QNBC01; family QNBC01; genus JAGLYS01. The sequence goes on from CBDVEF010000082.1 coordinate 4,188, forward strand.
AGCCTACTTTCACATGGACGATCAAGTGCTTTAGCAATAAAAAATGCAATTTTAACTGGCAGAAAATATATTGAAGAAGACATTAATAATGTCATTTTAAAACATTTAACAAAGTGAGGCAGAGAAATGAGTAGGATAAAAATTATAGGCACTGGCTCTTATCTACCAGAGAAGATACTCACAAATTTGGATCTTGAAAAAATAGTTGATACAAGCGATGAATGGATTTCAACAAGAACTGGCATCAAAGAAAGACGAATTTCAGATGAGAATACAGCTGTCTCGGATTTAATGACGGAAGCATCAAAACATGCAATTGAAATGGCAAACATACCACTTTCGGAAATTGACGGTATCATTGCAGGGACTATTACACCTGATATGATGTTCCCTTCAACTGCATGTGTTGTTCAGAAAAATCTTGGAATCAAAAATAAGTTTGCATTTGATTTGAGTGCCGGATGCTCAGGTTTTATATATGCATTGGAAGTTGCTAATAATTTCATAAAATCTGGGAATTCTAAAAATCTTTTAGTCATAGGTGGAGAGACACTCACAAAAATAATTAACTGGTCAGATAGAAATTCATGTGTTTTATTTGGTGATGGAGCGGGAGCTGTTGTAGTTACAGAGAGCACTGATGATTCAGGGATTTTATCTTCAATAATTGGCGCTGCAGGTGAATATGGTGATCTTCTTTATCAACCAGCAGGGGGATCAAGAATGCCAGCATCAAAAGAAACGATAGAAAAGAATCTACATACAATAGTTATGCAAGGAAGCGAAGTATTCCAGCATGCTGTAAGGTCAATGCAATCAGCAGGTGAAGAGGTAATAAAAGCAGCAGGTATCTCTTCAGATGATATCGATATTTTTATTCCTCATCAAGCTAATATCAGAATACTCCAGTCAACTGCAAAAAGATTAAAAATACCTATTGAGAAAGTTTATATAAACATAGATAAATATGCCAATACATCAGCTGGCACACTTCCGATTGCTCTTGATCAAGCAGTTAGATCAAACAAAATAAAAAAAGGTGATATAATTTTATTTGATGTATTTGGGGCAGGACTTACCTGGGGAGCTGCAATAGTAAGGTGGTAATATAATGGATAAAACTGTTGCTATTTTTCCAGGGCAAGGTGCACAAAGAGTCGGGATGGGAAAAGATTTTAAAGATGATTTTCTTCAGGTCTCTCAAATGCATAAGAAATCCGATGAAATACTTGGTTTTAAGTTATCTGAGTTAATTTTTAACGGACCGGAAGATGAACTCAAAATATCATCAAATACTCAACCGGCTATTTACTTGAACTCTGTGTCAATATTTTCTTTGATACAAAGCAATTATAATACTAATTTTCAATTTACTGCTGGACATAGTCTTGGTGAGTATGCCGCTCTCTATGCATCAGGTGTAATTTCATTTGAGGATGGTTTGAAACTTGTAAGAAAAAGGGGCGAACTTATGTCGGGAAGCTCCGGAAAAAGTGAAGGAACAATGGCAGCAATAATAGGATTAACATCTGACAAAATCAGTGATATAATAAGTAAATCATCAATGAAAGGAATAATTATTACAGCAAATTTCAATTCGCCGGAACAAATTGTAATATCAGGTGAAAAAATTGCTGTTGAATATGCATGTAAATTATCCAGTGAAGCAGGAGCAAAAAGAGCAATTATATTAAATGTAAGTAATGCATTTCATTCCCCCCTTATGCAAAAGGCAAGTGATGAATTTGCCGGATTTATTGATAAGTTTTCGTTCAATAATGCAAGAATACCATTTTTTGCTGCTGGGGATCTGGGATTATACACAAACGGAGAAGAAATCAAGGCATACTTAAAAAAACAAATTATGTTACCTGTCCGTTGGGTAGAAACAATCGAACAATTGAGAACAAAAGGTATTAACCGGTTTGTTGAAATAGGTCCCGGAAAAACACTCTGTAATCTTATAAGAAAAATTGATAAATCCCTCGAAACCAATTTTATTAATTCAACTAACACATTTAATAATTTTGACAATAAGGAGTAAATATGAAATTTGAGAATAAAAGTGTATTAATCACAGGTGGTAAAAGAGGAATCGGCAAAACCATAGCTCTTAAATTCGCTGAGAATGGAGTAAATGTTGCAATAATTGACATCGGACCAGATAATGATAATGAACTGGCAAAAGAATTCAGCACATTTGATATAAGATTTATTTATAAGGAAACTAATGTTACGGATAGGAAAGAGGTAAATAAAACCATAAATGATATTGTTGAAACATTGGGTTCTATTGATATTCTTGTGAATAATGCAGGTATAACAAGAGATAATTTGCTTATACGAATGGAAGATAGTGAATGGGATAGTGTACTAAGTGTTAATTTAACAGGGACTTATAACTGCACAAAAGCAATTTTACCAATAATGATGAAGAAAAGATGGGGAAGAATTATCAATATTGCATCTGTAATCGGAGAAATTGGGAATATAGGACAGTCTAATTATGCAGCATCCAAATCTGGTATAATTGGTTTTACAAAATCTGTAGCAAAGGAGGTAGCAAGAAGAAATATCAATGTAAATGCAATTGCACCTGGATTTATTGAAACTGAGATGACAAAAATACTTTCAGAAAAAATAGTAAATAATTATCTAAATTCCATCCCCCAAAAGAAACTTGGAAAACCCAAAGATGTGGCAAATACAGTTTTATTCCTGGCTTCTGATATGGCTGATTACATTACAGGACAGGTCATAAATGTTGATGGTGGTTTAGTAACTTAAAAAAGGAGATTTATATGAACAGAGAAGAAATTTATGGTAAACTTAAAGAGCTAATGGTTGACAAACTTGGTGTTGATGAAGACAAAATTGGAAATAATTCACACATTATCGATGATCTTGGAGCAGATTCGTTGGATACAGTTGAGCTGGTTATGGAATTCGAGGATGAATTCGATACGAGCATTCCT
>CBDVEF010000083.1:0-7148 GCA_965372935.1 uncultured bacterium
GGCGATAGTGATGAGGCAATTACAGAACTAAATTCAGACCTTATTAAAATTAAAGCCGGTTAGTTTTACGCTTAGATTAAGTACAGACCTTCTTCCCTTTGAGACACATACTTCAGGATGCGATTCACCTATGCCAAGGGGTGAAAACCATTCAGCCATAAGAAAAATAGGTAATAGAAATAAAATTAGAATTAAAATCTCACTTCTGCTTTTCATATAAAACCTCTTATTTTATTATTATCAATTTGTGTTTAAATTTCTTAAACCCATTATCAAGAACAATGAAATATACAACACTATTTAGTTTGGGTGCTATTTTAATCTTATTATTACCCTGATTTAAATTTACGATTTTATTATATATATTTCTTCCTGCAATGTCGAATATATTTATTTTTGAATTGGTTTTTATATTCGATATATAATTAATCTCTATATTGTTTGTAAGATGATTTTTAATGCTGAATTTTATATGTCTATTATTGTTTAATAGATTAAGTTTTGATACGGAAACACCTTGATAGATACCAAAGAAATGCATAATAGAATCTGCAAGAGCTGTTTTTGTAGAATTGCCTGTCCCATCATCGAGTCCGCTGAATTCAAATGAAACACCAACAGTTCTATATGTCCCGCTATTTCTTGCAACACCACAATAATAAGATTGTGCTATATTCTCAAATATATTAAATCCTGTTCCAGAGTGTGCTTGAAATTGATCTATGCAATTATTTTCTCCGCTATATGAGAAACTCATTCCATCTGTAAATGTTCCCGATAAACCATTTACATTAAATAAATCACCTGTTCCATCCTCTATTGCATCAATCCCAAAATCGGTATTGAAATCATATCCTCCATAAGCAGGATCCCAACACCAGACATCCCCGCCCTCGATGTATAAATTATTGCCATTTATAAGATAATTATGAAGAGCAGGCCCCTCTGTTGTTTCATCTATTTTATGATTATTAGAAAAGATTCCGGCACATACAAAAATTGCCGAATAATCATCAAATATGCTTGAGTCGAATGTGGTTGTATAATCACCTATATATCCAAGAGAGTCAAGTATATTATCTATTACCGGACCACTTGATATATTGGGATCAAGATCAAGAACAAGATAATCCGCCGACCCTCCAATTGTGAGTGAATAGGGGAGTGTGTCGGTATAAGAATCGGCAGTGATAATCAAATCAAATGAAATAACGGAATGAACGGGGGTGCTTGCACTTGCACTGATCGTATAGTAATCCGAGCCACTTGATGAATCATTAGGAGATATATTGCCATATGAATTTGTCGAATCCGAAATCGTAATATAGGAATTGGATGTTATAAGTGTTGCAATTGCATTTTTTAATGTATCCGTTCCGAAATTTCTGATTGAAATATAAAGATTTGCAGTTTCATCCGGTTCAAGCTTCCCGTTCCCATTTGTATCATCAAGTGAATCATTATATATTACGGCTTTTGGCCCGACTGTTACGATATTTTCGATTGCATCGATATCAAAACCCGCAACCGAACCGCTTGAACCGTTTGTTCCGCTATCTACGATTCTAATATATCTTGCATAGGATAAACCCGTACCTGACAGATAAAAGGATTGAGTACCACTGCCGCTTCCTATCAATGTCCATGGTCCTTTGAAATAGTTTCCACCGTATACGGAATAGCTTTCATTAGGTGTGCCATCATTGCCCTCATATACCGTTATACCGTTTGTGACAGTAGATTTGTTTCCCATATCGATTACAATCAAACCGTTATTGTTCAGTGGTACAAATTGCCCGTCAGGTGCCCATAAAGCCCAGGGTGTAAAGGCATTTATAACAGGTGGATCAGTGTAATCAATATTAGCTTCAACAAGTTTATAACCATAGTAATTTGAATCGGGAGACAGTTCTATATCAAGTTTTGTTCCTGAATCCGAAACTACATTTATACCTGAAATTATTTTTTTCTTATATCCGTTTGCCCAGACCTCAACCGTATATGTCCCGGGCAATAGAGGTCTAAAATAATCACCTGTTTCCCTGTCCGAAAAAACATACCAACCTATTCCCTGAATGTTTATAACGGATTCGGTAATTGAATCTCCATTTGTAGAATCTGTTATGTAACCGTGTATACCCTGTCCTGATTTATTAATTGTTGCAAGTATTGCTCCTCTGTTAATTAGAAATAATGTATCTAAATTATATCTATATGTTGTATCATATGGAGGATTTGGATTTATTATTGTGTCTATTGCATTAGGTACAAATTCATGGCATAGTTCAATTGTCACATCATCAACACCATCGATACCATAAGAATAGTCATTTAGATCTCCTGTTATTCGATACCAGTCATACCCCTCGGTAACCCAATAAGCATCGCCGTGTGATGCAGTAGAATCACCATATATATTGGCATATTGGAGTACCATCGTGCTATCTGCCGAGCGATTGGGTGTATAATTCCATATATAATTTACAGCAGGATGGTATGTGTGATATGTAAGTCCAAGTGTAAAATTTTCCCTTTGACTCCATTTATACATTGCTTCCGTTTCCGGTTGTCCGTAAGCTTCCGTATCACCGCCTTCTCCGGTCCACATATATCCCATATTTCTATTTAGATCGATTCCATTTGCATTGTGTCGAGAACCGGCTAAATGCCCATCCGGATTGTATATTGGCATTATCCATATTTCTCTATTATCTACAAGATGTGTTATATATGAATCCACACCATATTTTTCCGTAAGGTATGCAATCATAAACAGAGGAATTTCCGAGGATGGCCATTCATTCCCATGATAACAACCGACAATTCTCATTTCAGCTTCATCCTCTTTTATATTAACATTATCGGATATTTTCATAGCAAGCATCATTCTGCCCTGAACGGAATAACCAACCGTATCAAGTTTACATATTGACGGATGTAATTGAGCGATTGAATCCATAATTGCAACAGTCTGATCATATGAATGATAATGTGATGTCAGAGATGTGTCTATTTCTGGATTATATGCAATTCTTTCCTTTGTGTATTCTTGAATATCGTCAATTATAACTTTTACTTTATATCCCAATCCTCTTAATTCATCCAATTGATAATCATGAATATAAATAGTAACGGTGTTTTTATTTCTATCCACAATAGAGTATCTATTAGAGTAAATAGTTCTCATATCGGATTTGGTTAGAATCGGAACTCGAACAAGCATGTCCTTTGCAAACAATGGTATTATTGAAATTAATACAAATGCGATAAGTAATAGCTTTTTCATAAAACTCCTCTTATAAGGTTAAATATTTTCCATATAATATAATAATTGTGTCCAGAAAGTGTCCATATATTTAATATTAAGCTATTATATTTTTTCTGTATAATTTATACATCTTTTGCAGTTCACTCATCCTTGATTGTAAGAGAATAAATATTCTTGAAATAGTTTCATATTTATTAGTTTCAATTGCTTTTTCAAGATTACAGATAATTGAATCTCTCTTAGGTGAATTCTTTGCGATTTCCTTTATAAGACTATCTACCGAATTCCACATTACCCTATCATCCTTATCTTCATATGATTGAAATCTTCTAAGTGAAATTATTGTTGCTTTAATAGAGGGTATCTCTTTCTCCTTTATCTGAATAAGCCATTTGTTTAAAACTCCAGAATTGAAGGATTTAATAATCTTTTCACTAAGAGGCGAATCCTTGTAGATAGATATATTCTTCTCACTAAATATCCTAATAATTTCCCATATAGTATATGGAGATTTTCCAAAAAGTTTTTCCCTTTCATTCTGTTTGTAATCGTCATAAATATTTTTATTTGTAAGATATTCACGATTCTTTGCAAGATAATCAGAATCTTCTCCGTATTTCTTTGAGAGTTGATTAAATAGAAAAGAGCTATTTTTTTCACTGGCATATTTTATGCCATCAAGCATAGCAAGATAGATGGCGGAAACAGATAGATATGTATTTGTATATGGATTAGGAGCTCTTAGTTCAAATCTGACCGATAGAGGGTTGTTTGATCTTACAAGTCCTATTAATACTGTTCTGTTTCTTGTATGTTCTTCGGGGTTGGTCCCCAGAGAAGCAACAATACTAACAGGTGCTTCAAATCCCGGTTTTAATCTTTTTATTGCACTTATTGAATTTGTAATAAATGGATTTATATACTCCCAATGTTTCAAAACACCCATTAAAGCTCCATACCCATATTTAGATAAATACTCATCGTTTTCAGTAGGAGCGAATAGGTTAATATTTTTCCCGTTATTAAGTTTAATACCTATACCAATATGCATATGCTTTCCATTTCCTGCTACACCCTGTATAGGTTTTGCATTGAATGTTACTTCAAGACCCCTTTTCCTAAACACCTCTTTAATTATTATTCTGGCTATTATCTCATTATCAGCAGATGCAAGGGGGGAGGAGAATCGCCAATCGATTTCAAGTTGCTCCATTGTATCGGCTAACGAGCCATCTCTTGTAATCTTCCCTTTTACACCACCAACCTCTTTATGTCCCATTTCAGGTTCCAATCCATATTTCTGTAATAAAATCAAACTCTCTTCAAGACCGGATCTTATATCTCCCCTTGTTCTTTTCCAATAGGACTCTTTTAACATCTCGCTTGCGGTAAGTTCCTCTATTGAGATTTTAGAAGCAGGTGTTCTAACCCAGAATTCAAGTTCCGTCCCAAGTGTAAAATAAATCTCTTTAATATTTGTTGCCTTGATTCTATAATTATTTAAAAATTCTTCATCCTTAATAATTATATTATATATTTTTTCTTTTATATATTCAATTGTTGATTTCAAAACAGATCTTGAGCAGAAATATTGTCCATTATGTCTAAGGAAAGAGGGTATTCTAAGTGTACCTATTGGGAGATCATTATCAATTATATAATCATAGTTATAGTCTATAAACCAATTGCTTTCAAAATCTATAATAAAATCTACATTTGCGTCATTTAATTTAGTAATTTCCGGAAGATTAACTGATGAACCGTCTGTTTGCACACCACCTTCAAATATTTCATCCATATGCTTTAGAAAATATTCAATTGGAATACGTTCATCTGTATCATTTCCAAGGAAATCAATACCCATAAGAGAAACGAATTTTATTTCTGAATGTTTTAGCAGAAAGGTATGTAAATTTATGTTTCTTTTATCCGGATCAGGTATGGAATATGTCAAGCTTAACAAATATTACCTCCTATATTGAATTATTATATACATTAGAAAATTAATGTCAAATCAAATAATAGGGACAGAGGTAGATAATTATAGACATATTAACCATTTTAAGGAGAGAGGAAAGGATTAAATCCATTCTTCTCTGTTTTAATTGTTCCCGCATCTCTCTTGTGTCATATCCTGTCTCCCTTCTGTGTCATTCCTGCGAAAGCAGGAATCTATCCTTAAACTTTATCATACAGTCCCCATTACCATGATTACACGAATTAGGAAGATCAACCATGTCATTGCGAACGAAGTGAAGCAATCCCATAAGAATGAATTTAGATTGCTTCGTCGTTTCACTCCTCGCAATGACAATGAGTGGATTAGGGGACTAATTTTCTAACACTATTTCGCGAAATAGGGCGAATGATTATTCGCCCCTACAATCCGTTCCCGCTGGCGTTGGCTTTCCCTCAATAGCAATGCTATTGGCTCTTGTTACTTGTAACTTTGTTACATACCTATCTACCCATTTTATTGAAATATACTTGACACTTTTAAAATTTTATTATATATTTCACAAGTTATTGGGCCTGTAGCTCAGTTGGTTAGAGCAACTGACTCATAATCAGTGGGTCGCTGGTTCGAGTCCGGCCAGGCCCATTCCTATTCTAAAATAAATGATTTTGTATCCTGTATATATTTCTCTAAAAGATTTTTTATATTTTTATCAATGGTAAAGTAGAAAATCTGCCAATTATCTTCAATTAAATAATTAAATAATTTAATTGCATTCTTTCTTCTCTCTTCATCAAATGTTAATAATATATCATCGAAGAAAAAAAACATTGCTTTATCTGCAAACAATTTTTCAGCAATAGAAATTCTAATGCATAACATCAATTGCGCATAAGTTCCTGTAGAGAGTTGGCTTTCGTCAAATTTCCCTTGATTACATTTTAACATAAAGACATTATCCGTATTCATCATTACTTTTAATTTGGAATCATTTGTGATAATTCTCATATATTTTTCTATACTCCTTAATATATTTCTAATATTAATAAGCAATTTAATATCGGTTGATAAATTATTTTCGACATCATCAATTGAATCTATTGCAAGGGTTGCTGCATCTTTTAGCAGTTCATAGGAATTAAAACGATTGATAATGTTATATTCACTTAGTTCGAGATCAGTTCTATTTGCAAAATTATTAGCCTTATATAACTCTTTAATAATGGTTTCATTATTTTTTATATCACTTAAAGAATCTTTTTTATTGCTGATATATTTGTTGAGTTCCATACTAATTTCATCGGTAGTTGTAAGTGCATATTCGATTTTGCTCTGATCATCTAATTCCCTATATTTGCTAATTAATTTATTAATGCTATTTTTAATAGGAATGTTGATATCTTTTTCCAAATTGTTAAATGCAATACCAATTGAATCAATATTAAGATTCTTTTCAGCAGATGTTTCTTTATATACATCCATTTGTTTTTTATGATATTCAAGTTGATCCTGCAGTTTTGTTTTTATTGCCAATTTATTCTCAAATTCCTTAATCTCAGCAACCTGTTTTGCAGACCTGATATTGTCTATTTTCCCTTTGATATTTTTAATATTATTCTGATTATTTTGAATTATTTCAACAATTTCAGAAATAGTATCATTTAATTGAATTATTTCATTTTTTAAAATTGAGTGTTCATCTTCAATGTTCTTGATTGTTTGTTTAGTTAAATTAATATTATTACTAAAATCTTCGAGGTCAACATTGTTTTTCATAGCAGTTTTCATTATTTCATTTAATAAATTATTTTGTATAGAGTTACGATGCTTTACAAGAAAATATAGCAATATTGTAATAACAGGGGTGACCATGAAAATAAAATTCTTTAAAAGCATATAGGAAATTATGGATAAAATAAGTAA
>CBDVEF010000084.1:0-7147 GCA_965372935.1 uncultured bacterium
GTTCATTAACTCTCATCTCAAGGTTTTCTTTATATTCTATATTTTCAATTATAAGCTTTTCCCTTTCTATTGCCCTTTTTACTGTTATATCCAACTCTACAATATCAATAGGTTTAATAAGATAATCATAAGCTCCTTTTCTTAAAGCGGATTTTACAATGTCTATTTCAGTTATACCTGAAATAACAATAAATGGAATAAGTGAGAAGTTTTTATTTATGTGATCTATTAGTTCTATTCCAGACATTACTGGCATCATCATATCTACTAATGCACATGAAATGTTTTCTCTTGAAAGAATATTTATTGCTTTTGCACCGTTTTCTGCTTGAAATGTTTTATAGCCTAAAATTGATAGATAATCAGCAAGTATTTCTCTTATTGACTTATCATCATCAACAATAAGGATTTTGCTATTCATTATGCCCTTTCCACTCAATAGTTCTATTCCTGCCCATAGCTTTTGCCATATACATGGCAGTATCAGCCTTAGTTAAGAGTTCATTATTACTGCTACCATCATCGGGATAAGTTGATATGCCGAGACTTACAGTTAATCTTCCTTCTGGTTGATATTCTGCATTTTTAAAATCGTGCTTTTGGATATTTCTTCTTAATCGTTCAGATGTTGCGAAAGCAGAATCTTTATTCAAGCCCTTTGATATTATTACAAACTCATCACCGCCGAATTTACAGAGAATATCATTATGTCGAAAATTATCACGGAGGATTTGAGCTACCTCCTGAAGAGTTTTTGATCCCATCAAGTGACCATTTAAGTCATTATAATTTTTAAAGTGGTCAACATCTAAAAATATAATTGAAAACTTTTTATTTTTTTTCTTGCACTCTATTATTTCTTCATTTAGTAATTTTCTGAAATATACCTGATCATATAATCCTGTTAATCGATCGGTTATTGAGATATAAAATGTTTTATTATATGCTTCCTGGATTTTATCAGTCTGTTCCTGTATGTTTTTATTTATATAATAGGAAATATATCCTACGGTTATTAGTAATGATGAGTATAATAGAAACTCCGTATTAATAAATGAATGATTATTATATAAATTTCTATCAGTAAATTGTTCAATAAAGCTTATATGATGTAATAAATATCCGGATAGTTCACCATACATTACTGTAATAAGAAAAATAATTGATAAAAAAGAATATAAAAATATTAAATATGTATTTACTGCAAATGAATTAATAATAACACAAATTATAAGCATTACTAAAAACGGGCTTGCCAAGCTTCCCGTTAAATAGATAAATAAAAAGTACACTAAAAAGTCCACAGCTACCATGAAAATTGAGAACATTTCCATATATGGTATATTTGTATCCCCTTTTGTCATAGTATGAATTTCTTTTTTTATAAGTAAATTCAAAATTATATAGATAGACAATAATATAAGCAAGTGAATAATATTTTTATTATATTGAAGAGGCTCTAAATTTTTAAATATTATGAATATAAAGAAATTTAGTAAAAGAAGGAACCATCTAATATTAATTACCCATTTTAAACGGGTTATCTTTACTTCAATAGCATAGGCGAGTAAATTATCTGAATTATCTGCAAACATAATTTAAATATTTCAATTATATAATATTTCTTCTTCTAATATAATAGAATTGCTTAAATTGTTCATATACAAATTTAACACATAATCTGCTATTTATCAACTTAAATAATAGATTATGATGTTACAATTCTAAAATGTCACATAATAACTACAAAGCAAGATGTCATATTTTTGTTCCCATTGTCATTCCTGCGAAAGCAGGAATCTATCTTTAACCAAACATTATTGCACGAATTAGGGAAAATTACACGAAAGGGAGGGGGAGAAAAGGAGAACCACCACGAATTCACTAATTTATAACGAATTACACTAAGAGAAGAGAATATCTTTTACCTTTAATTACATGAAAGAAATAACCACGAATTTCACTAAGAGAAGGGGATAAATTCAAGATAAATTTTTCAGTGCCGGAGTAGATTCCTGCTTTCGCAGGAATGACACAGGGGGGATAGAATAATTATTTACCTTAATTTCACGAATTTATAACGAATTACACGAAGGAGAAAAATTCTTAACTTTCCCTCCACAGGTGGGAGGGAATTGAAGGGAGGGGGAATTGGGGCAGATAATGATCTGCACCTACAATCAATTTACGATTAACGATTAACGGTTTACGCTCTATATGGCGTTGGCGTTCCCTCAATAGCAATGCTATTGGCTCTTGTAACTTGTTGCTTATAACTGTTATTCATATTCATCTATCATATAATGAGATATTCTACTTGACAGTTTGGAATAATAAAATATAATCAAATAAGGAAGTAGTTATGGTTGATAAAGAATTTATTCAGAATCTAAGAGAAAGAGTAGAGGGAGATCCAACTTCAATTCTTTTTGCGAAACTGGGAGATATGCTCAGGCAGAACAAGGAATATGAAGACGCGGTTAATGTACTACAAAAGGGTTTAAATTATCATAAGGGTTATGCAACTGCTCATTTTATTTTAGCAAAATGTTATATGGAATTGGGATGGAATGATGATGCAATTTATAAATTGGAAGAAACTTTGCAATATGACAGAGATAATATAAGTGCTATGAAAATGTTAGCTGAGTTATTATATAAAAAACATGATTACAAAAGGGCTTTAGAAAAGTTTAATGAGTTATTGATATTAAGTCCAGCAGATAGAGAAGAAGCAAATGGATATATTTCCGATTTGGAAAATATATTAAAGACATTAGAGGAAGAGCAAAGAAAATCGGAAGAAGAAATTAAAGAGGAAAAACCAGAAGATACTGAAATTACTGAAGAAGATAAAAGTACAGAAAATAGAGATCAGTACAGTATAGAAGAGGTTATAGATAGTCCTTTAAATAATGTTGGTGGAATGAGGGAATTGACATTAGATTCTTTAGATGTAGATATTGTACCCGAATCTACGAAGAATAAAGATGTAATTGAAGAAACCAAAGGGGCTGAAAGTGTCGATAAAGATCTTAATGAGTTTAACACTATAACTATGGCTCAGGTTTATATTAGTCAAAAGCAGTACAAAAAGGCGAAGGAGATTTTACTAAAGATTAAAAAGGAAAATCCATTTGATAATAAAGTGAACTCTTTAATTGCTCAGGTAGATAATATGCTTAGTGAAGAAAGTCAACAGATTCCAAGTAAGGATGAAAAAGAAAAGAAAACCCCTTCCGTTAGCGCAAAAGCAATGAAATTGAGTGAGTTGTTCGAATCCTTAAATAAAAATGCCATTAAAGAGAGCCAAGAGGATAAAAAAGTGAAAATAGTAGATAAGGTGAGACATAAAGAAGATAGAGATAAAGTTGATAAAAAGGAAGTAAATAAATTTAAGGATTGGTTGAAAGGATTATAACGGAGGATTTATGGCAACAACATCTGATGTAAGAAAAGGTACTGCAATCAAAATTAATGAAAAAATATATTTTATTGTTGAATACCAACATGTAAAACCGGGGAAGGGAAATGCTTTTGTGAGAATGAAATTGAAAAATATTGAGACTGGTCAGGTAATCGATATGACACTCAAATCAGGATTAGATGTAGAGCTTGTGCGTGTAGAAAAGAGGGAAGTGCAATATCTTTATAGTGATGAGATCTATAGTTATTTTATGGATAATAAAACATATGATCAATATTCAATAGAAAATGATGTAGTTAAATATGAAAGATTATACCTTATAGAAGGTTATGATGCTGTGGGGCTATTTGCTGATGAAAGATTTGTTGGTATTGAATTGCCATTCTTTGTTGTTTTAGAAGTTAAGGAAACCAATACTGGTATAAAGGGGAACACTGTTCAAGGTGGAACAAAGCCTGCTATACTATCTACTGGTGCTAAGGTAAATGTTCCTCTTTTTATAAATATCGGGGATAAGTTGAAGATAGACACGAGAACCGGTGAGTATGTTGAGAGAGCTTAGAAAAAATTCTCTTCCTTACCAGAACCACCCAATGTGTAAATATATAATTCTTTGAATAACTGGTTATTAACGATTTCTTTGTTTTTCTCAAAATAATCAGCAAGTATTTTATCAGTCTTTGAAATTCTATTGGAAAGTTCCGAAGCTATCACATATAAGATTTTGACAGCAATAGGGGGGTGATTTTTCATAATATTTTTCAAATTATCTCTTGAAATTGTATAAAATATTGATTCTTCATCTGTTCTTATAGTTGCTGAACGCTTTATCGATGAAAGTAAAGACATCTCTCCGAAGAAAGCACCCTCTTTAAGTGTAGCTAATATCAATTTGCTGCTTTTATCAAGTATACTAACTTGAACTTTACCACTTAAAATAATATACATTTTATCCCCTTCGTCACCCTCTTCGAAAATTTTAGTCCCTTTGGGAATAGTACTTTTAGTTAAGTATTCACTTAATTTTACAATTTCTTTGGGACTAAGATATTTAAACAAAAGAATCTGAGAAATATCCACAATTTACCTCCATTGTAAAATACTATATAAAACAATAAATCGGATTAGAGATTTTGTCAATATGAAATAGTAGGCGAGGAGATTCACCACAAATTTCACTAAGGAGAACCACGAAAGAGGAGAGGGAGAACCACCACTAATTCACTAATTTATAACAAATTACACTAAGGAGAGAAGATAATTTTTACCTTTATTTCACGAATTGGGACGAATTACACAAAGGGGAGAGAGAGGGAGAACCACCACTAATTCACGAATAAAAGATAATAGACATCAGACGTCAGACATCAGCCGAAAAGGGAAAGAAAGAAATAACAACGAATTACACGAAGGGGAAGAGAATAATTTTTAACTTTTAATTACATGAAAGAAATAACAAATGAGAGAAAAATTAAAGACGAATTTCACGAAGGGGATCATTATAACTTTCCCTCCACAGGTGGGAGGGAAAAGAAGGGAGGGGGAATCACTGAAGGAGAGAAGAAACACGGAAGGGGAATAATCAAAATGCATAAATGCAAGCACCGTCTCTATATTCTTTATTGACTGTAGAGACGCAAAATCTTGCGTCTCTACACAGAATCTAAATATAAAGATTGCTTCGTCGTTTCACTCCTTGCAATGACAATGATGGGTTTAGTGTAACTGGAATGTATGTTCACAACTATCTGCTGAAAAAATAAATTATCTATTGACAAATTATATACAAATTATATAATATGAAAATGGCTTGTGCAATTGGAAAAGGATATAAGGAAGTAGTTATCTGTAAAGTGAATCCAGAATGTCGGAATATCATCCTCCGTCCCCAATATTTTTATCAAGAAATGGAATAATAGCAATGAAAATTAAGAAAGTAATATTTAACCTATTTATCAAGAAAGAGTTATTCGCATCTATATCGATTATTATAGGTTACATATTAAAAGTAGCATTAATTATAATTATACCACTTATAACTAAACATATTTTAGATGTTGTAATCCCAACTAAGAATTATAATTTGCTTTCTAAATGGGCATTATTTGCAGCATTTGCAGCATTGGGATTAATAATTGTTGGCTTAATTAATACATATCTTGCAAATCGTTTGAAATATAAATTTGGTAATTATTTGCAATCAACTTTACTAAAGAGTATTCTCTTTTCAAAATGGCACAAATTAGCAAAACAGGGTTCCGGATATTTATCCAAACGTATTGAAGGCGATATCGAAGGTATAAATACATTACTTATTAATAATATGCTTGACTTAACAAAAAATGTTTTAACATTTATTGTTAGCTTAATTATTGTATCAAGATTCAATTTAAAATTATCTTTAGCATTTTTTATTGTTCTCCCAATATATGCATTTTCTCTGAAACTTTTCAATAAAGGAATGAAAGAAAAAACAGTACGGCTACAGGAAAGTCTTGCAAATAATTCTTCATTCTTAAATGAAACAATCTCGGGACGATTAGAAATTAAATATTTAGCTATAGAAAATATGATTATAAATAAATATTTAAATAAACTTCATAATATGTATAAAATTGCCATTGATAGATTTTTTTATTCGTGCAAACCATCCACTTTAGGACAATTAAGTTCCACATTAGGTAAAATTATTCTAATATGGTATGGAGGTTATCTATTGATAAAAGGAGAATTTACAATAGGAGCTTTTTTCGCTTTTAATATGCTAATGTCTTATGTTTTTTTATCTGTCTCAGGATTGGTAAATCTCAATATCTCTCTACAAACAGGTTTAAGTTGCATAAGACGAGTAGAAGAAATATTATCAATTCCCCCGGAAGATTCAGGTGGAATTGATATTGGGGAAATCAATCAAATATTATTTAAAAATGTAAATTTTCATTATCCTGATGATTCAAGTGATTTTTCATTATCCAATATTTCTTTTGATATTAAAAAAGGGGAAATAACAACTCTAGTAGGAAGGAGTGGCGCCGGAAAATCCACAATATTCAAAATTTTACAGAGACTATATAAATCTGATTCGGGTACCATAATGATCAATAATAACACAAACCTTAATAATATTTCTTTAAGATCATATAGAAATAGGATTTCTATTGTTCAACAGGAAACCTTCTTATTTAATATGAGTATCAGAGATAATATTATTGCTGGAAATCCCAAAGCAACTGAAAGAGAAATTAATGAATTAGTAGAAAAATTGAATATAAATACTATTATTAATAATCTTGATGAAGGAATAGACCATATGATCATAGAAAAAGGTTCTAATTTAAGTGGAGGGCAGAGGCAAAGAATCGCAATTGCAAGAGCATTGATAAAAAAAATAGATATTTTATTATTGGACGAAGTAACGGCAGGTCTTGATAATAATAATATAAAATTACTACATAATATGTTATTAGCTAAAAAAGATAAGATGGCAATTATATTAATTGCTCATTCGAGAGATGCTATGCTTCTTGCAGATAAGATTGTATTGATAGAAAACGGTAAGATAAATGCAATCGATTCACATTCAAATCTTATAAAATCGAATAAACTATACCAAAGTTTATTTAATGAAATCAATATAAATAACAATGCGTAAATGTGGTAATTTATGAATATAGATAATTTGTTAGACAAAGATCCGCGCCGGAGGATCGAGGTGGTAGG
>CBDVEF010000085.1:0-7063 GCA_965372935.1 uncultured bacterium
GGATATATATAAGATTGATTCCTGTAAGAATGCCAAAGGAGAGGATATATTACCATTTGTAGAAAATATGGGAGATAGTTTCTATCTATCTTACTCCGGAGATACGATATACATATACAGCAGCACAAGGTGTTGTGATAAAGCTAACACCAGTGGGAAAGATAACAGAGGAGGTGGTATAATAACAGGACTAGGAGTCAAACCTAAAGATAAGGGTAAAGGCAAAGATATTGAGCCATCGATTGATATAGAATATACAGGAGGAAAAAGTTGGGTAAATGGTGGAGAGATATATCCGAGAGAATACATATGTGCAAGTTATAATGACATTCCTTTAAGTGATAGTATAAGATTTATAATAAATAATGAGGTTAAAATAGATTATATATCATTCCCTATATCAGAGAATGTAAAGTATAATAAAATAAATCTTGAACTTATCAATCCTACACTAAAGGGTAAGAATGTAATGAAGCAGATAATCAAAGAGGACAGTGTATATATAAATCTTATAAATGGGGATACACTATATTTCTCATTTCCTCTTATATCATTAGCAAACGGAGAAAAAGTATCATACATACTCGAAACGGACGGATATTATAATATGGATAATAAGAGGGATAAAAGTGAGAGCAATATAGTTAAAAAGAATGATATAAAATTTATAAGCGGAATTGTTTATTTGCAATCAAAGGGTAAGATATTTTCAAATTATGAGATATATAACATATCAGGCAGGAATGTAGGACAGGGAGAAATAAAGACAGATAAGATTAAATTACAGAAATTATGTAACGGTATATATTTCATAAAACTGAAAGGCGAACATATAAGTGAAACGCATAAGTTTGAGGTTATTCGCTAAAAATAATTTCAATATTAATTGATTAGAATAGGGGCAGATAATTATCTGCCCCTACAATTTATGGTTAACGATTTACGATTCACAATTCTCTATTTTCTAATGTGTCATACTGAATTTATTTCAGGATCTGGTGTGAGATGCTGAATGAGATGCTTAAACAATACTGAATCAAGTTCAGTACAGGGCTCAGCATGACAAAGAAGTAAGAATGACATAATGGAATATTGGAATTTTCGATTTACATCTTTAAACTTCCTACTTTTTATTTCTTAATTGTAACATATGTCTATACCTATCTGCCATAGATTATAAAAAGTAGATTGTCATAAATGAGAAAATTTTCTATAATAGAAAATTAACGGAGGTAATGTGAAATATTATCTTTCCATTGATTCTGGAACTACATCAATTAGAAGTGTATTATTTGATGAGGGTTTTAACATTGTTTCTATTGCTCAGAAGGAGATACCTCTTATTTATCCACATAATGGGTGGGTTGAGCAGGATGCGAATCTTATAATAGAGTTACAGAGAAGGACAATAGAAGATGTCATTAAAAATTCTGCTATTAGAATTCCCGATATAACCGCATGCGGAATTACGAATCAGAGAGAAACGACAATACTATGGAACAGGAAAACAGGAAAACCGATATATAATGCAATAGTCTGGCAGGACAGGAGAACGGCTAAGTATTCGAATATCCTTAAAGAGGATTATTTTGAATTTATAAGAAAAAAAACAGGTCTGGTTCCAGATCCATATTTTTCAGCGACTAAAATAAAATGGATATATGACAATATTATTGTAAAAAATAATATACCAATTAATGATATAATATTCGGGACAGTCGACACATGGTTAATGTATAATTTACTGGAAAACAGCCCGCATTTTACCGATTATTCGAATGCTTCAAGAACAATGATTTTTAACATAAATGATTTATGCTGGGATAATGAATTACTTTCAATGTTTAATATACCCGAAAGTATTTTACCTGAAGTGATAGATTCCAATGCGAATTTTGGGAATCTAATTATTATGGGAGAAAAAATACCGGTAAGAGCGGTACTTGGCGATCAGCAATCAGCTCTCTATGGGCACTCCGCTTTTAATCCGGGGGATACTAAAATAACTTATGGAACGGGAGCTTTTATATTAATCAATATTGGGGAGGAATTACTTTTTTCAAACAATAATCTTCTCTCCACAATTGCATGGTGTAAGGATGGCTTTATCACATATGCAATGGAGGGATCTATTTTTATTGCAGGTGCAGTGATTCAATGGCTAAGAGATAATCTAAAATTTTTCAACAATAGTAAGGATTCGGAATTAATAGCCAGAGAAGCGAGTGGGAAAAGCGATGTATATTTTGTTCCCGCATTTGTAGGATTAGGTGCACCGTATTGGAAACCTGATGTGCGTGGTACTATTGTAGGTTTAACAAGAGATACGGGGATACCTGAAATTACAAGGGCTGCTTTAGAGGGGGTGGCTTTTCTCGTAAATGATCTTATCGAATCTGTCAGTAATGATTTAAATATTGAAGAAGAAAAGCTTTTTGTTGACGGAGGGATGAGTAATAATAATTATTTTTTACAATTGCAATCGGATATATCCAATAGGATTATTGAAAGACCTGTTAACACGGAAATGACCTCTCTTGGTATTGCATTACTTGCATCAGGAATTGGAAATTATAAAGTAAAGGTTGATAAAATATTTAAACCTGAGATAAATTTAGAGACAAGAGATGGCAAAATAAAAAGATGGAAGGATTTAATCAGGCAATTAACTAAAGAGGGTTAACAGATAACGGCTGAGTTAATTAAAAATTTTAGAAGGATTATAAGATAATGAAAATAGCGAGAATAATGTTTCTGATTTTAGTGATGATATGCTCGATACTCTTTGCAAATGAAGATATTAATATTAAAATAGATAATTACTACAAATATGGTAATTTCAAAGAGTATATAAAAAATGCAAGGAAATTGAAAACACCGGATGTTTACGGAAAAATAGGAAAATCCTATTTTTTTCTAAATAATTATTCCAAAGCTTTAAAATATCTTTCCATGGGTTATAACGAAACAAAAGAGCTGGATCTGCTCAACTTTTACAGTAAATGCCTGGAAAATGTAAAGGATTCTGCTACTATACTTGCTTTTGGCAGAAAATATTTAGTATGTAGTGATTATGACTCACTTGCTGTAGGTATGTATCTTAATAGTATGAATGACGCTCTCCTTAATTGTTATGTAGATTCTATAATTAGCAAATTTAGTGGAAGTGAATTATCATTTGTCGCTCAAGAACGATTATTTTATAGAGAATTAGATAAAAGCTGGTATAATGATTCACTAAAAATGTCATTTTTAACGGATTATATTACAAAATATAAGGATACATATTGGTATGATGAAGCCACTATATACTTAGCCTCTTCACTGGCTGAATTTGGATACAAAAAGAGGTTAAATGAGCTACTTACTGATTCTCTTCTTCATATTGAAGCAAAAACATATATTATAGATAAATTAATAGATCTCGGATATTACAAGAAGAGCATATATAATCAAATAGGAGAGATGATTGAACTACCTTTAGATAAACCGATGTTTGTAAGTAAAGAAAAATGGGAATTAGATAAGAAAAGAATATTTAAAATTTTAAGACAAAATCTTGCGCGGTATTATCTTAAATACAAAAAAATACAATTTGCAGAAAGGATCATTAAAGAGGCTATTGATTCAATGCCATATGAAAATAAGGATTATATTTCAAATGCTAAATTATATTATTACCTTGCAAAAATTCAAATAAAAGGAGGGAAATATTATGAGGGGGAAAAAAGTATTATTGATGGACTTATAGAAGGAGATTATGAAGATAGCTTGAATGCTTTATATAACAGAAATTACCCTGGGAGTCCACTAACTTTTGCAAAAAAGAGATATGAATATTGCGGACCTGTTTTCAATAATGCTACAATAAACAGGGGATTAAATAATGTAAAAGCAGTAAAAGTAGCTGTCGGAGATGTAGACAATGATGGTTATCCCGATATCCTTCTCGATGGTAAATTATTTCATAATAAGAGGGGTCATAAGTTTATTGATGTTAGTGAAAGGGCAGGATTTGATATTGATGGTATAACGGGTGGTTTTTTTGCTGATTTCAATAATGATGGAGATGTTGATATCTTTCTTATATCAAGATTGAAAGGAATATTTATATACAGGAATATGGGCAATGGTATATTCAATAGGGTATTTGAGGATACTACATTGCTGTATTGTGAAGCAGCTTTACCTATAGATTTTAATCATAATGGATTTCCCGATATATACATTGCAAGAAAATATGATCCTCAATATGATTTAGATGGTGAACCAGGATATTTAAGCGATATATTTTTCAAAAATAAGGGGAACTTTATTTTTGAAGATTTCTCAAAGCAAACAGGTATTAAATCAGATAAAAACAGCTCAAGTCCCGGTATAACTGCTTTTGATTACGATAAAGATTGCAATATGGAGATATATGTTTCAAATGACAGACTTATGGATAATAGATTTTTTAAATTTAAAGATCGAAAATTCGTAGATATATCCAGAACAAATAAGATTGCAGGAATAAACAATGACGGATGGTGGGGACATTCAATAGGTTCTACAGCAGGGGATATTGATGGAGATGGGGATTTTGATTTGATTGTATGTAACCTTGCTTCCCCGAGATTTATTCAATTTTCTGATAATACAAACATTTACATTAATAATGGAGATAGTTTTATAGATATATTTAGTAAATCAGGAATTAAGTGTGAAGAAACAAATACAAATCCTGTTCTTGCGGATTTTGATAATGATGGAGATCTGGATCTTTATATAACATCAAAACATAAAGAAAAAAAATCATATCTATATCTAAATGACGGGAAAGGACATTTTAGTGATGCAACCTATCTTTCAGGTACAAGATGTTACAATACAATGGGGAGTGCTGTTCTTGATTTTGACAGGGATGGAGATATGGATATAATTGTTTGTTCTTTAGATGGTGTAAATCTATTCGAAAATATAAGGGACAATGAAAATAGCTATCTTGAGCTAAAACTTATAGGAAATAGATCCGGAAGTGATGCTTTCGGAAGCAAGATAGTACTGGCTTTTACGGATAAAAAGATCATAAGATATATACATAGTACTGATGGAATAGGGTGTCAAAATGACAGGATTATTCACTTTGGTTTTATACTGGATTATGGTCCTATTGATCATTTAGAAATTTATTTCCCTTCAGGGAAGATATCGTACCTATACAATGTAAAAAGAGGAGGGGTTTTAAAAATTATTGAATAAAACCCAAACCTGATGTGTATAATATTATGAAAACTGATAATGAATTATTCTTAGAATTTGTAAATGGCAACAGAAAGGCTTTTGAAATTATTGTGGAGTGTTATATGAAGAGAGCATATTATATGGCTTATGGATATCTTGGAGATGAAGAACTTGCTTTGGATATATCTCAAAATGCTTTTATGAAGGTATATGAAGAAAATAAGCGTTTTGATGATAGATTTAAATTCAGTACCTGGTTCTTCACTATATTAAGAAATATGTGTCTTAATGCCATCAAGAAAAGAAAAATTCATCGTGAATGTCAACTTGATAAGAAATTATCTGTAAAAAATGAAGTTGATTTAAAAATAGATATGTCCGAGGCTATTGGCAGACTAAATGAAAAGGAGCGTGAGCTTATAAGACTGAAGTATTATGATGGGTTTTCGTATGAAGAGATATCGGAAATGCTTGAAATCCCGATTGGTACGGTAATGTCAGGAATGTTTTATGCAAAAAAGCATTTAAAGGTTGTCCTTATGGAGATGGATAATAATGGATCATAAATATTATAAGATTCTAATAGAAAAAAAAGTTGAAAAACTCATAGATAATGATGAGTTATTGGTGTTAAACAGGCACCTTGAAACTTGTGAAGAATGCAGGAATGATTTAAAGGAGGTTGAGGACATGGAAAAGCTAATTAAAATGCATCGGTACAGATCTCCAGAGGATAAGATATGGGCAGAATATAAAGGTGGTTTCTATGCAAAGGTAGAGAGAGGTATTGGATGGGTATTTTTCTCAATAGGTATAATAGTTCTTTTAATAAGTGGAATGTTTTATTTTATTAGAGATTTTTTACTTGACTCTTCCATATCGATTGTACTGAGATTCGGAATTTCAGCACTTATTATTGGTTTTGTTATTTTACTTGTTTCAATTATAAAGGAAAGGGTATTTTTCAATAAGAGAGAACGGTATAAGGAGGTTAAACGGTGATTATAACTACAATAGATAAAATTGCGGACAAAAAAATTGTAAGAACATTGGGACTTGCAAAAGGAAACACTATTAGAGCCAGTCATGCCGGTCATGATATTATGGCAGAATTAAAGAATTTGGTTGGTGGTGAAATATCGGATTATACAAAGATGATTGCCGAAGCAAGAGAACAGGCAATTGATAGAATGGTTGACAATGCCAGAGGAATGGGAGCTAATGCAATTATTGGTGTAAGATTTACAACTTCAAGTGTTATGCAGGGGGCAGCAGAACTTCTTGCATATGGAACTGCTGTAATTATCGAGTAGATTTACTCTTCATTTTTTTAAGCTTCCCAATTAATTCATCATATTCTTCCCCTTTTATCATTCGTCTTATATGTTTCTTTGATGATGATGACATAATTATATCTACAATGCTAATAGTAAATGCAGCAATAATAACACTTTGGGGTCTGTTCATATATATAGCCAATATCGGAAGAATCATTATTACAAAAAGCCCCATAAGAGAAGGTTTTTTAAATAATACCACAAGCAATCCCCATAACAACCCAACAAATAGTATTTCCATAGGCATTAATGCAATTAAAATGCCGTCTGTTGTTGCCATACCTGTCCCACCTTTAAATCCTATATATAAAGGAAAAATATGCCCAATTATTGCTAATATTCCAACAAGCAAAATCGTATATTGATTTATACCGACAACCTTTGCAATGTAGACGGGTATAAATCCTTTAAGAAGATCAAGTATTAATGTAATTACCCCTGCAAGCGGTGAAACAGATGCAAAAACATTCGTAGCTCCGATATTTTTCCATTTTCCTAATTTT
>CBDVEF010000086.1:0-7030 GCA_965372935.1 uncultured bacterium
TTATACTGCTATTAGAGCAGCAAAGGATATATTCCATGGAGGTTTGTTGGGCATAACCTATACAGGAAAAGAGTATGACCTTTCTCATACAAGAATATTAACACTTGATGGGAACTATATGGGTGGATTTGGAGATATTACTTCACAGTTTTCATACGCTGATTCATCGGGAACAGGAGGTTTTGCCGGATACTTTAATTATCAGAAACTAACAAACAAATATATGACCGGAGCATATATTAATCACCTTGATAGTAACTATAAAATTAATGAGGTCGGATATACGACTATGAAAGGCACTCAATTGGGAGCAGCCTTTGCCCCGATATTTCTTTCACCTATAAAAGAGATTCGATTATGTGGATTCGGTTTGGGTGGAGGTGTATCAAAAGATGCATGGGGTTCAAATTACTCCAAAGGTATATGGTTTTTTGAGTTTATAAATACCAGTAATAATTTGAATGAGAATTTTTCATTCAACATTTCGGATGAATATGAAGATACATCAGGTGTAGAAATTCATTATACTGATTTTGGTATAAATGGAAGTGTAAATAGCGATTATTCGAAAATATTTGCAGGGAGTATGTGGGGGACCCTTTCATATTCATTCAATTATATGTCCAATCATCTGGGTTATCGATTTAATAGTGGAGTTTATGCCTTATATAAACCATTACCGAATTTATGGATGCAAAGTTCAATAAGCTATATAACATACTGGAGAGACAGCACTGTATTTAATCAGATTTTTAACGGAAAAAGAATTGAGGATAGTTATATTACTATGTCACCTTCTATTGGATATCATTTTTCAAGAAATCTTGAATTCGATATAAATAGTGAAATTGTATATTTGAAAAGCCTGGGAAAAGTATACAGGTATAGGATAAATCCTATTTTATCATATAATATATCCCCAAAATCATGGATATATTTTGTATACACAAGAACTGAAGTATATGATTCCGATATAAGCAAATTTATAACATCGGATCAGGGAATCGCATTAAAAATAAGATACCTTTTGTATATATAGAGTGAGTAAAGACATAGTGGGCTGCCCCTACGATCCGTTCCCATTGGCGTTTTACATTCCCATTTGCGTTTCAGATTTTTGATTTACGTTTTTAAACTTCCTACTTCTCTCTTCCTACTTAAATACTTATAACCACCCTCACATTAGTCCTCTCCAATAAAGGAAAGGGAGATCCACCACCAATTCACGAATAAATAGTAATAGACACCAGACTTCAGACATCAGACACCAGCCGAGAAGGGAAAGAAAATAATAACAACGAATTACATGAAGGGGAAGGGGAATAACTTTTTACCTTAATTTCACGAATTAGAGAAAATTACGCGAAGTAAAACCACGGAAAGGAATTATAAAAACTGTTTCACAGAATAGGGGCAAACACATAGGTCTGCCCCTACAATTTGCGATTTTCAATTTACTATTCACTATTCCCATCCCTTCATTCTGTTTTCCCACTTGAAAATAATTTAGTTATAGTTTAGAATGATTTTTTGATATAAGAGGAGGTACTTTATGAAACTGGTCCTAAATCAAATATACAGCGGTTTTAAATTAATAGAAAGGAAAAAAATCAATGAGATCAAATCAATAGCATGGACATTTGCTCATATTAAGAGCGGTGCTAAATTATTATATTTACAAAATAAAGATGACAATAAAGTATTTTCTATTACATTTAAAACTCCTCCGAAAGATAATAAAGGGATTCCTCATATACTTGAACATTCCGTCCTCTGTGGTTCGGTAAAATTTCCGACAAAGGAGCCATTCGTTGAATTGATTAAGGGCTCCCTTAACACATTCTTAAATGCTATGACATTTTCAGATAAGACGATGTATCCTGTTGCCAGTAAAAACAATAAGGATTTCCTGAATCTAATGAATGTTTATCTTGATGCCGTATTTTACCCCAATATATATAACACACCTGAAATATTTATGCAGGAAGGTTGGCATTATGAATTGGACAATAGGAACGGTGATATTTCTTATAAGGGTGTTGTTTACAATGAAATGAAAGGTGCATTTTCATCTCCGGAAACAACCATTAGAAGAATTAGTCAGCAATCCCTATTCAAAGATACACCTTATGGTTATATATCCGGTGGAGATCCTGATGAAATCCCAGAATTATCCTACGAAGAATTCATTAATTTTCATAAAACATATTATCACCCTTCCAATAGTTATATATATCTCTATGGGGATCTTGATATTATCGAACATTTGGATTTTATAGATAAAAAATATCTCAACAAATTTAGTAAAGAAATAATAAATTCAATTATTCCTTTACAGAAACCATACAATGAAATGACAGAACTTGTAAGACCTTACCCTATATCACCTGATGAATCAGACAAGAATAAAACATTTCTCAGTTTGAATTATGTTATAGGTAATGCATCGAGCAGAGAATTATGTATGTCATTTGATATTCTTACACACATTTTACTCGGGACACCTGCAGCACCACTAAGAAAAGCCCTGCTTAAAACGGGAATATGTAAAGATGTACTATATAATTTTAACAATTCAATATTACAACCAACATTTAGTATAATATTGAAAAATTCCAATGAAAAACAAAAAGGGGATTTTAAGAATATCGTTATTAGAACATTAAATCACTTAATTGATAAGGGAATAGATAAAAAACTAATTCAAGCATCAATCAATATTATAGAATTTAAATTAAGAGAAGCAGACTTTGAAGGACTCCCGAAAGGGATTGTTTATAATATTTTAAGTCTTAACAGCTGGTTATATGACAAAAATCCAACAATTAGCATTGAATATGAAAACACTTTAAAGAAAATAAAGAAAGTATTGGAAACAAACTATTTTGAAAATTTAATAGAAAAATATATTCTAAAAAACACCCATTGCTCTCTAGTCACATTAAAACCTGACAAAACGATTGCGAATAATGAATCCGATAGAATTGAAAAATATCTTAAAATTTACAAATCAAATTTAACTGATAAAGAATTAAATAAATTAATAAAGCAAACAAAAACACTTAAAGAAATGCAAAACACTCCTGATTCTTTGGAAACTTTGGCTACTATTCCATTACTTTCGTTAGATGATATTAAAAAGGAGACTGAAAAAATACCATTTGTTGAAAAGGTTGAGAGAAATATAAAAATATTATTTCATCCTCAATTTACAAGTGGAATTTCATATGTAAATTTGCTTTTTGACTCAACGGCAGTCAATCAAGAACAACTACCTTATATAGGATTGCTTTCTGATATTCTTGGCAAAATATGCACACAGAAATATAATTATTCTGATCTTTCTAATGAAATCAATACCCATACAGGGGGAATTCAATTTATTACCGATCTCTTTATTGAAATAAATCCACCTTTCAAATACCATCCAAAGTTTATTGTTAGTTCAAAAGCACTAACTTTTAGATTACCGGAACTTATTAATTTAATATTGGAAATTATAAATAATACCGATTTTAGTAATAGGAAGAGACTTAAAGAGATAGTTCAGGAGATAAAATCCCAGATAGAAATGGAGATAATGTCAAAAGGACATATTATAACTTCGGAAAGACTTGAATCATATATTTCACAAGATGGATATTATACTGAATTGATTGATGGTTTATCCTATTATAAATTTGTATCTGAAATAGAAAATAATTTTACAAACAGAGCAAATGAAATTATACAAACATTAAAGACAGTATCTAATTTAATTTTCAACAAAAACAACCTGATTATAAGCTATACTTCGGAAAAAGAGGACTATGATAAATTTAGAAATGTAATACCCCAGCTTGCAAGGTCGCTAAATAACAATAAATTTAAGTATAATAATTATGAGTTTAAAACAGAAAAGAGAAACGAAGGATTACTGACACAATCCAATGTTCAATATATAGCTAAAGGTTACAATTTCAGATATCTTGGATTCGATTGGGAAGGGAGCATGCTTGTTTTAAAGCTTATTCTTGGTACGGATTATTTATGGAACAAGGTACGTGTAATGGGAGGGGCTTATGGTGCTTTTACTGTGCTTAAAATGAATGGAAATGTAAATCTTGTATCATATCGTGATCCAAACCTAAAGGAAACAATTAAAGCATATAATGAAACCGGAAATTATATTAGAAATTTCACACCGACCAAAAGAGAAATGGATAAATTTATAATTGGAACAATCGGTCAAATAGATAGACCCTTAACTCCTTCGATGAAAGGGGAAAGAGCTACTGAATATTATCTAAGAAAGATTACATATAACGATTTGCTTAAAGAGAGAAAAGAGATTCTTGATACTAAACCTGAAGATATCCAGAAGTATGCAAAATTATTTGATGAGATTGCAAAGAATAATTATATTTGTGTTCTTGGGAATGAGCAGGTTATAAAGAAAAATAGTAATATTTTTGATAATTTGGTAAAGGTTTTCGAGTAATTATAGATAATTAATTATTTCAAAATTAAGGCAAAAGTTAAAATATTATTCCCTTCTCTTAGTGCAATTCGTTGTTATTTCTTTCTTTCCCTTCTCGGCTGGTGTCTGATGTCTGAAGTCTGATGTCTATTATTTGTTATTCGTGTAATTCGTGGTTATATCCCCTTTCCTGTGGTTATGTCTGTCCCCGGCTCTATTACATTTATTTACCAATTGACAATAGAATAATTGTTATAATACCTGTTACAAGAGCAAGGATTTTATTTCTTTTAAATGATTCTTTAAATATAATAAAACTCAATAGAGATGAAAATATTATTACAGATATATTTATAAGAGGAAAAACGACAATAGCATCGATATGTTTTAGAGCAAGTATAAGAAAAAATGTTGCAAACATATTTGGAATAGCCAGTACTGCTCCATTAATAACCTCATACTTTCCACTCACTTTTCTATAGAAAAGTGAAAATATAAAGACAAAAATAGCAGCACTAAAAAATAACATATTCATATAAAGAAGCTGATATTTTAAATCAAAGTTTCTTTCAAAATATTTCATTGAGAAGTCAGCAATACCAGCTGCAATAAATAGAAGCATAAGCATATAGATATACATTTTCTTAGATCTGTTATTGTGCATAAGTATAATTGTTATTATAGCAGTCAAAATACCCATAATTCTCAGTATTGTTATATTCTCTCTATATAAAATAATGGATAGTGTAACAGGTATGACTAGCGATATCCTCATTGCCAATGTTGGTAATGAAATACCAGAATGGTTTATAAGCTTCATATATATAAAAAAATTAAAGGCAAAAAGAAATCCTACTATTGTACTCAACAATATAAGCTTTGGGGCAAAAATAAATAAACCCTTGTGAATATTTATAAAAAAAAGGACTACTGAAATAATAATATAATTATAAAGCATTATAGACACTCTATTTAATTTTCTGTTTTCATTATATTTAATCAGCAATGCCATTGATGATGAAGATAAAATAGACAGCATAAGATAAATCATATGTAAATTATATTCAAAATATAATTATAAGTAAAGATACAACGATAGTATTTAGTAAGTAGATTGATATGTACATACACTTAATAAACAATTTTTACTTGACAGTTACCACTTCTCATTCTATACTTTAATAGAGGTGCTTATATGTTTAACATTTTCGGGAGTACAGATCCGTCAAAAGTATTAATTAATTTCAAGAAATTAAAAGATGAGGGGAAGAACGAAAGAGCTGTTGATTTTCTAACAAAATCAATAAAAAAGAATTCTAATAATTTTGATTTGATTATTACTGCTTGCTCATTTTTCGCCGAAATCCACAAATATAGAGAAAGTGCAATTTATTACAAAAAAGCATTCTCAGCATTCCCATCTTATAAAAATCAAACACTTGACTCTTTGGAAGATTCATTTTACCGTTTTAATACACCTATAGAGTTGGGACAAATGCTCTATGAAATAAATATTAAAGATTATTCATTTGAAAATGGACTAAAGATATTATCTTCCACACCAAAGGAGCAATTAGAGATTTTAGAAAAACGATTGCAGGATAAATATAATAATATATATGGCTATTCTGAATCCAGACAGATGGGGGTTTCTGATGTTATAGTTCATTATCAATTATCTATTTATTATAATTTTATTGAGAAGTATAATGGCGCAGCTTTTATAGCAAAGCAAATTTTGGGATTTGCACCTGATGAGATTTCCAATATAATTGGACTATATGAAAAACTTATAAGAGATAGATATAACGAACCTAACCTGCTATTATATTTAGGCGAATTTCATACAATCAATAAGGATATATCAAAAGCAGGGAGGGTTCTTCTGAAAAGCATATCAATGGCACCAAATTTGAAAGATATAGCTTTGAAATTTCTACTCTCTATTGAGGAAAAATCCCCCTCACCTGCTCTTGAGCTACTTTTAATAGATGTATATATAATTTCTAAAAATTTAGCTGAAGCATTAAAACGATTAAAGAAAATCCCTCGTGGCAATAAAGATATATTAATTGTAAGATATCAAAAAATCCTAAAAATTGACCCTAAAAATAGTGAAGCTAATCTTGCATTAGGTGATCTGTACACTGAAGGAGAATCAAGTATAATTCCCAAGGAATATGAAAAGGTTATGGAAAGTAATCCGGAAAAGGTTGCTGAAATAATAGAGCGTTTTAACAAAATAACAAATTTATATAATAATCCTGACAATATATATCTTTTAACTAAAGCCTATATGATTGCAGAAAAATATGATGATGCGGTAAAAACCATTAAAAACGGATATTTTAACAATGCCCTTACAATGCATGAAGCTGAAGATTATGCCACTGAAATTATAAAAAAGACAGGTGAATCGGATGATATATTACTATTACTTGCTAAAATATATACTGATAAGGCAAGCAATGAAAAAGCATTAATTCTATTGGAAAAATTATTATCAACAAATCCTCATCTGTTATTAGACAATAAAGATAGATTTGAAGGTAAGATCACCCCTGGTTCAAA
>CBDVEF010000087.1:0-6993 GCA_965372935.1 uncultured bacterium
TTTGTCAAGTCCTTTTAATTTTTTTACGTTCCTTTACCTTTTTATAAGATTTTTGTTGATCTTCCTTTTTAATTTGGACCCTGAACATTTTCGCCACTATTTCTTCATCCATTTTAACAATCATATTTTGAAACAAATGAAATGATTCTCTTTTATATTCAATTAGGGGATCTTTCTGAGCATACCCCCTAAGCCCAATACCCTCTTTTAAAGCATCTAATTCATACAAATGGTCTCTCCATTTAGAATCAATTGTTTGTAATGAAACAAATTTAACAACTCTATCGTATAATTCACCAAATTCATCTTTTTTTAATTCAAGATTTTTTAATGCCCTTTTAAGAAGATATTCAAATAATTTATCCTGTGAAATGCTTATTTTCATTTCATTGCTAATTTGAGGATCATCGAGAAAAATGTTTATATAATATACCTGCAGGCCTTCCCAATCCCATTCTTCCTGATATTTCTTTCCTGAAATATGTAATTCAATTGTATCATCTATGACATTTTTTATTTTGTTAGTAATAAATTCATTCGAATCACTTGTTAAAAGAATCTCATTTCTCATAGAATAGATAGCCTCCCTCTGTTTATTCATAACATCATCATATTCAATGAGTCTTTTTCTTATTCCAAAATTATATCCTTCAACTCTTTTCTGTGCATTTTCAATCGCCTTACTAATTAATGGATGGGTAATAGGTTCATTTTCTTCGATACCAATTCTGTCCATTGCTCTTGCAATCTTATCTGATGCAAATAATCTCATTAAATCATCCTCAAGAGATATAAAGAATTTGGATGATCCGGGATCCCCCTGTCTCCCACCTCTTCCTCTCAGCTGTCTGTCAATTCTTCTTGATTCATGCCTTTCTGTCCCTATTACATGCAAACCAC
Source organism: uncultured bacterium (assembly GCA_965372935.1). Taxonomy (GTDB): domain Bacteria; phylum Hydrothermota; class 32-111; order QNBC01; family QNBC01; genus JAGLYS01. Next base: position 901 of record CBDVEF010000087.1, read on the forward strand.
CCGCATCGACAACACCTTCTCCTAATTTAATATCCGTACCTCTTCCAGCCATATTTGTAGATATTGTAGCATTACCACCAATACCTGCATTAGAAATAATCTCCGCTTCTTTTTGATGGTATTTAGCATTTAAAACAGAATGAGAAATTCCTGCCCTCTTTAACATCCTTGAAAGTGTTTCTGACACATCTACTGTTATAGTACCTACAAGAACAGGTCTACCTTCTTTATGTAGCCTCTCTATCTCATTTATAATTGCCCTATACTTTTCATTTTTCGTTCTATATATCATATCCGATTTGTCATCTCTAATAACTTGTTCATTGGTAGGGATTACGATTACATCAATTTTGTAAATCTCCCAAAACTCAGATGCTTCTGTTTCAGCAGTACCTGTCATACCTGACAATTTATTATACATTCTAAAGAAATTCTGCAAAGTGATTGTTGCAAGTGTTTGTGTTTCCTTTTCAATATTTACACCCTCTTTAGCTTCTATGGCCTCATGTATGCCTTCAGAGAATCTTCTCCCCTGCATAAGTCTTCCTGTAAATTCATCTACAATTAATACCTTACCATCCATTATAACATATTCAGAATCTCTTTCGAATAATGAATATGCCTTCAAAAGCTGATGCACATTATGAATCATTCCACTTTTTTCAGCATATTGTCTTTGAATAGCATCCTTTGCAACAGCTATTTCTCTTCTCGATAACTTTTCATTAATATCAATTTTATGGAATTCCTCATTAAGATCAGGTACAGTAAAAAATTCCGGATCATTTCTAAACATCTCGTTTCTACCTTTATCGGTTACAGAAACAGCATTCCCTTTTTCATCTATAACATAATAAATTTGTTCTTCGAATTTGTTGACTGTTTTATCTCTAATCAATTCAGTTTCAAGATTTTCTACAAGAACTTTTATCCCTTTCTCTCTATACAATTTTTGTAATCTTTTATTCTTAGGAGCGCCCTTTTGAGCTAATAACAATAAACCAGCAGCTTCCTTTTCTCTATTCTCTTTAAGGTGAGCAATAGCTTCGGTAATTAAGTCATTGATATATTTATTCTGGATTTTCACTATCCTGCTAACAACCGGTTTCAATTCCTTATATTGTTGTAACGATACCTCTACCGGTCCTGATATAATTAAAGGTGTTCTTGCTTCATCTATTAAAACAGAATCCACCTCATCTACTATTACATAATTAAATTCCCTTTGCACACTCTGAGTATGATCTATTACCATATTATCTCTCAAGTAATCAAACCCAAACTCATTATTCGTCCCGTATGTAATATCACAACGATACTGTTTCTCTCTTTCTTCAGGTGTTATACCTGCTTTTATAACTCCGATAGTTAACCCGAGGAACTCATAAATCGGGCCCATCCATTCACTATCCCTTTGAGCTAAGTAATCATTAACAGTAACCAAATGAACACCTTTTCCACTTAGTGCATTTAGATAAAGTGGCATTGTTGCTGCAAGGGTTTTTCCTTCACCCGTTGCCATTTCTGCTATTCTACCTTCATGTAAAACTATAGCCCCTATTAGCTGGACATCGAATGGTATCATATTCCACTCGGTTTCATGCCCCATTACTACCCACTTTTTACCAATTAATCTTCTACATGTTTCTTTTACAACAGCAAATGATTCAATCATTAAATTATCTTCAGTTTCACCTTCATTTATCCTTTTTCTGAATTCTTCGGTTTTATTTTTCAACTCATCATCGGACAATATATGTAATTTTTCATATTCTTCGTTTATAAGTGGAACAACCTTCCAATATCGTTTCAATTCCCTATCATTCTTGGAACCAAATAATTTATTAATAAGATTTATCATTAATAACCTCTCATTTCTTTAATAACTTTTGATATATATTTAGATGTAAAACCCTCTTTCCCCAAAAGGGTTTTCCTTTTACCAAATGTGATAAAGTGGTCTGCCAAACCAATTGCTGTAAATATACCCTTAAATTTATACCTGTTTAACAATGCAATAACTTCTTCATTTATTCCCCCTTTTATACATCCTTCTTCAATAGAAACTATATATTTATAATCTTTTGATACAGATTTTATTAGTTTAGTATCAAGTGGTTTTACAAATCTTAAATTGATATGATCACATTTAATATGCTCATTATTGATAATATCTCTTGCAAGTGTATTACCTGTTCCAAGAGCTAAAATTATTGTATTGTTTATCTTACTTTTATATATTTCTTCGCTCTTTCCAATCTGTATTTTCTCCATTATTTTGAATTCTTCCGGAATCTCCTCTCTTGGATATCTAATAGCTATAGGGTGATCATAATATGATGCTGCGAATTCAAGCATACTTTCAAATTCTGTTTTATCCTTTGGAGCCATAATTACGATATTTGGTATTGTTCTTAAATATGCTATATCAAATACACCATGATGAGTTGGGCCATCCTCCCCAACTATTCCAGCTCTATCTATACAAAAAACAACAGGGAGATTTTGAAGTGCAATATCATGAACAATCGAATCATAAGATCTCTGTAAAAATGTTGAATAAATTACTACAAAAGGATGCATACCTCCTGCAGCTAATCCTCCGGCAAATGTTACAGCATGTTGTTCTGCTATTCCAACATCATAAAATCTTTCCGGAAACTTTTCTCTAAATTCAACCAGACCGGTTCCTTGTGGCATAGCTGCTGTTATTGCTACAATATCGCTATATTCCTCCCCCAGTTTAACTATTTTATTTGAAAAAACATTAGTATATTTTTCTCTACCGTTTATCGGTTTATTGACTTTTCCACTTTCTATATCAAATGGTCCCAACCCATGAAACAATATTGGGTTATCTTCAGCATTTTTGTATCCTTTTCCCTTTTCTGTAATCACATGAACAAAAACAGGTTCATTAAGTCTTTTAACAAATTTAAACACATCTATTAGTTCTCTTAGGTTATGTCCGTCATACGGACCGAAATAATGAAAACCCATTCCCTCAAAAAAAATCGTTTCAGTTGGAATAAAGAATGCCTTTAAACTTTCTTTCATCCTACTCATAAATCTGTTTATTCTCTCATTTTTGTTCGACATTCTATTTATAAGATTCCATATACTACTTTTTAAGGTATAGTACTCTGGTGTAGTGGTAATTCTGGCAAGATACAGTGCAATACTACCTACATTCTTATCTATAGACATTTTATTGTCATTTAAAACAATAATTATATCTTTATGCATATATCCTGCATTGTTTAAACCTTCATAACTCAAACCAGATGTAAGCCCTCCATCACCGACTACTGCAATTACCTTATTATCTTCTCCTGCAATATCCCTGGCAACTGCCAACCCCAATGCAGAGGATATTGCTGTTCCCACATGACCAGCTCCGAACGGATCATATTCACTTTCATTTCTATTGGTAAATCCACTTAATCCTTTATATTGTCTTAATTTCTTAAACATTTCCTTTCTTCCGGTAATAATTTTATGAGTATAGGATTGGTGTCCCACATCAAAGACAATTTTATCCTTTGGAGAATTGAAAATATAGTGTAGAGCAATTGTTAATTCCACTGCCCCAAGGCTTGGAGCAAGGTGCCCTCCCTTTTTAGATACAATACTTATTATATATTTTCTTATATCATTCGCCAGTAAATTTAACTCTTTTATATTTAGTCTTTTTAAATCTTCAGGGTAATCCACCCTATTTAATATCATAAAAAAGTGCCTGCTGTTAAAATACCAAGAATTATGCCCATTAAAACTTCAAATGGAGTATGTCCAAGTTGCTCTACAAGTTCCCCGATATTGTCAATCTCTCCTTTTTGAATTATAGTATTTAATGCTATTGCCTGCTGACCTGCAGCTCTTCTGAGACCCGCTGCATCATACATTACTATAAAAGAAAAGCAAAATGTAACCCCGAATAAAGGTCCCCCAAACCCTTGAGTAATCCCAATCAATGTTGTAATTGCCATTACAGAAGAAGAATGAGCACTGGGCATCCCTCCTGTATTATACAATTTCACAAAATCAATTTTATGATATTCAATAATATATGAAATGAATTTAGCCAGCTGTGCTATAAAGCTTGCTATCATAGAAACAAGTATTATTTTCAAACCAATGGGAATATTCATAATTTCCTTTCCTTTAATAATGTCATATAACTAACAATTTCCAATGTATTTCCATTCATATTTCTTAAATTGCCAACAATTTCCTTAAAATAATATTCTATAATTTTATTAGTTTCCTGTAATGAATGATATTTTAAAATAGTTTGTTTTCCACATTGCTTGTCCTTTTTCAACCTCTTTCCTACAAGTTTTTCATTCCCTGTTATATCGAGCAAATCATCCATCATCTGAAATACTACACCCAAAGTAATTCCTGTCTGCCTTAATATATTAATCTCTTCTTCATTATATCCCCCTAAACAACTTCCAACCTCAAAAGCAAGTTTTATTAAAGCTCCCGTTTTCTCCTTAACCATTGTCTCCCATTCATCTCTTGAAATATCGCAATTCTCAAACTGAATATCAAGGCTTTCACCGCTAATTAAATTTTCAACTGCCAATGAAGCTAATTTTTTTAGTTTATCATTTTCCGAAAAAATTTCAAGTCCTTTTACAAATAAAAGATCGCCGGATAGTATAGCCGTTGCCTCATCAAAAGCTCTATGAAGTGTAGCTTTATGTCTTCTCATATCATCATTGTCTATTCCGGGAAGATCATCATGAATAAGACTGGCTGTATGAATTAATTCAATTGCAGAGGCATACCGTAAAATCTTATCATCAATTTCTCCATTTCTAATTTTGTAAACGAGCAGAGCAATTGTAGGTCTTACCCTCTTACCACCTGCATTTATTGAATATAACATTGCAGACTTCAATTTATCTGATACCGTCAAATTCTCTATAATCGAATTTATATATTTATCAATCTCTTTTCTCATTACCTTCCTCAGAGTGCTTAATATGAAATTTCCCATTTTCATCCCGTGAGAGTTCACCTATTCTATTTTCAATATTTTCAAGTTTTCCTTCACAATACTTTATAAGAATCTTTGCTTTTTCATATAGCTCAATTGATTCATCAAGAGGTATTTCGCCACTCTCCATCTTTACTGTTATATCTTCAAGTTGTTTCAGAGCTTCTTCAAAGGATAATTTATCTTTCATTATTTCTCCTTTATAAATTTATCAATAATTCCTCTGACTTTACCATCATAGTATTCAAATATTAATCTATCATACAAGTTTATATCATTCTTACTTTTAATAATTTTACCATCCTTATGTGAGATAATATATCCTCTCTTTAATATATTCCTGTAATTTGTATTTTCAACTCTCTTTTTTAGAAATATAAAACTTCTAAATTTATCATTTATCTTCTGTAATAATGCCCCGGTTAATGTTAAGTTTATTCTATCAATATCTATTCTTTTTTGTCTTATAATATCCACAAATCTATTTAAACCATAACTTTTTTTATAATTAACAATTACATCCTTCCTTCTATTTAGACTTCTTACTATCTCTTTTAAAATTCTCTGCTTAGAGTTGTTTATAATTGATTCTATATCAAATTTACTTTTAATTACAATTTCAGCAGCAGCCGAAGGGGTTGGAGCTCGTAAATCAGAAACAAAATCTGCAATTGTAAAATCTATCTCATGACCAATACCTGTTATTATTGGAATATGTGAATTGTATATAGCCCGTGCAACTATTTCCTCATTAAATGCCCATAAATCCTCTATGGAACCACCTCCCCTGACAAGAAGAATCACATCTACATTATTATATTCATTTAATTCTTCAATAGCAGCTTTGATTTCCTTTTTAGCACGGTCACCTTGTACTTGAGCCGGGTTCAGTATGATTTTTACAAAAGGAGCTCTTCTTGTTAAAACATTTATGACATCTCTAAACGCAGCTGCCTGTTTTGCAGTAATAACACTAATATTCAATGGATATTCCGGAATTTGCATTTTATGTCCCTTATCAAAAAGCCCCTCTTCTAATAATTTATTTTTTAGTTTTTCATATGCAATTTGCAATTCCCCTTTCC
>CBDVEF010000088.1:0-6902 GCA_965372935.1 uncultured bacterium
TAGAATGATATAATATCATATGAGCAATTTCATCTGCGTCTATCATTACCAAATCCAATTTTTTAGAGAGTAATTTTGCAATAGTAGACTTTCCCGAACCAATTGGTCCTCTAATTCCTATTTTCATTTCGAAACCTCATACCATGAATTTCCCGTGCCGATAACTACCTCCAGAGGGATTTCAAGTTCCATTGCATTTTCCATAATAGTTTTTATATTATCTACCTCTTGCATATTATTTTCATCTATCTCAAATATCAGCTCGTCATGTATTTGAAGAAGCATATTTATATCAGCTCGTTCACAATATTTATTAAAAAGTTCAATCATAACCATTTTTATCAATTCAGCAGATGAACCTTGTATGGGTGTGTTAACTGCAACTCTTTTGGCAAACTCGAATTCATTTCTATTTTTGCTATTTATACCATAGATATACCTTACTCTTCCTTTCAATGTTTTTACATACCCCTTATCTTTTGCATATTCAATTATATCGGAAATCCACTTTTTAACACCATTAAAATTATGGAAATATTTTTCTATAAATCTATATGCCTCTTTTTGTTGAATATTCAATTCCTTTGCAAGTCCATATGGACTCATACCATATATAATGCCAAAATTTATAACCTTTGCTTTTCTTCTCATCTCATTGGATATAAGTTCCGGTTCTATCTGAAATAATAATGCTGCTGTATTCGTATGAATATCAATCCCCTCATTAAACGCTTTGATTAAATTAAGATCTTTTGAGTAATGAGCAAGTATTCGCAATTCAATTTGAGAATAGTCAAATGATACGAGTTTGAATCCTTTTTGTGCTATGAAAATCTTCCTCAATTTTTTACCTTCTTCGGATCTTGCAGGTATATTTTGTAAATTTGGATTATTTGAAGAGAGTCTGCCGGTATCGACATTAATTTGATTATAGTTTGTATGGATCTTTCCATCGATTGCAATAAATGAGGGGAAAGTGTCTAAATAAGATGTTTTGAATTTAGAATATTCTCTGTACTTAATAAGTAGAGAGGGAAATGGGTGGAATCTCGAAAGTTTAACAAGTGTTTCATTGTTAGTTGAAAAACCTGTTTTTGTTTTTTTAACCACAGGAAGTTGAATTTTATTAAAAAGGACTTCCATTATCTGCTTGGGGGAATTCAGGTTGATATCACCTGAATATTTTTTACACTGTGAAATTATAGTTTCGATTTCACAGTCAATTTCCCTTTTTATGACATTTAATTCATTTCTATCTATAAGAATACCTTTTTCTTCCATATATGCAAGGACTTTAGCAATGGGGAGTTCAATGTCAGAATAAAGGGTTTTAAGATTGTGAGTAGATAATTCCCTGTTTAAATTTTTGTAAATAGTAAATATTTGTTCGGTTGCAATTTTTATAATAATCGGTACACATATTTTATTGGGTAAATCTATAATATCTGTGAATGATCTTATTATATTCAATAAATTAACCTGTTTGCTCCCCCCGAAAAGAAGTGACGATGCAACCGAAATATCATCACCCTTAGAAATTATATCTTTATTTTTAAATAAAACTTTATATATTTCCTTAATATTATTTGAGATAATTTGTTTTCCTTTAATATTGCCGAAAATAATATCAATATCAATATCCTTATATAATTTTGATTCTTTTCCATTATTAATCCCCACATAGGAGTCAATCAAAACAATACCCAATGTTTGTGATGACAATATAGAGGAATCAAATGTCTCTTCAATAGTTGTGTCTAAATTTTTATCTAATTCCTTAAATAATCCCATGTCTATTTGCGAAGATTGAATAAAATCATTTGTAACGGAATATAACTCAAGATCATTCATTTTCTTGATAAATGCCTCTTTTTTTATTACCTTCTTTTTTATAAATTCAATATCCCCCACATTGAGGTCACTATATAGTTTAATTAAATTTTTTGCTTTAAGTAATTGATCTCTATATTCCATAAGATTAGTTCTAAGCTTTTTCTCTTTAATATTGTCAATATTTATATAGATATTATCGATATTTCCAAATTCATTAAGTAATTTAGATGCAGTTTTTGTTCCTATACCGGGTATTCCCGGAATGTTATCCGAATTGTCACCTACGAGGGATAAACAATCAATAATTTGATCTGGTAATACACCATATTTTTCCCGTATCTCTTCATTTCCCAATAATTTGCTGATATTTGAGGGATTTGCCATTTTAACTTTTTCATTTACTAACTGTGCAAGATCTTTATCAAAAGATATTATAACGGAATTTCTGTCATACCTTTTTGCCATAGATGCAATTATATCGTCAGCCTCATATCCTTCAATTTCAATAAATTTGATCCCCAAAAGGTCTAATATTGTAATTAAATCCGGGATTTGTTCCTTTAATTCATCAGGTATTTTAGGTCTATTTGCTTTATATAGTGGATATGATTTTGCTCGCTCTGTTTTACCATGAGCATCAAAGCAAAATGCTATATATTCACTATCATAAATTTTCTCAATATATTTCAGTGTTTTAAGAACACCAAATATTGCACCTATATTTTTCCCCTTTGAATTTCTCAAAGGTTTCTTAAAGAAAGAATAAAAAGAACGGTACAGAAGTGCCGTACCGTCAATAAGAAGAATTTTTTCTGTAAAGTTTTTCATTCTCTACTATTTTGTACACTTCCGGAGTAACAAAAATATTATAGTTTTTATTATTTGCAACGCGTTTTCGTATTTCCGATGAAGATATATCGAGTCTTCTACCTCTATATATGATAAATCTATCATCATTAAAGTTATCTGTATTCCGTATTACTACCAAGACTTTAACAAATTTCAATATATCTTTGTAATCTTTCCATCTGTTGAATTCCTTTGCTTCATCAAGACCTATTACCATATAAAATTTAGAGTTATGATATAATTCACGGAGTTTATTAATTGTATTGATAGAATAAGAGGGTGTTGGTAGATCTTTCTCAATATCAAGTGCAGTAAAACAGTTAAACGGTTTGATAGCGGATTGTACCATCTTAATCCTTATGTCATAAGCGGTATGTTTCTGTTTCGTTTTAAAGGGAGAGACAAGAGTTGGAATGAAAAATAACTGATTTAATTTTAGAAATTCGACTATATCATTAGCAATAATCAGATGTCCGATATGGATTGGATCAAATGTCCCTCCTAATATGCCTATTCTTTTCATTTTAACTATTTGTCGAATGTTTTTCTCATTCTTAATTCGTCTAATTTTTTGTTATATTGAGACAATTTTTCATTATTATTTATTTTTCTATAAACAAGTATAAAGTGTTCACATATAGGTTCTGCCATATAATCCGAATCTTCCATCGTAAGAGTTTTTTCGTAATACATAATAGCTGCATCGTATTTGCCTATTTTGAAATATAAATTTCCCGTATCAAGTATTTTTTTGATGTATTTAATATGGCAGTGTTTTATCATCTCTTCAGCTTCTTTCCTATATTTTGAATCGGGATATTGTTCAATGAATTCTTTTAAAAGTTCTTCCGCCTTTTTTGTATCCGTTTGGTCCAGAGTGCTTTTCGTTGATAAATGATAATAGCAAAGAGCTGTTTTATATTTTGCATCTTCGTAGTAACTACTTCCCATAAAACTATTAATGAGAAAACTATATTCATTTATAGCATCTGCATATTTTTTCATATTAAAATATGATTCTCCAATATAATACTGTGCAGATTCCATCTTGTCGCTACCGGGATGTTGGAAAATGACATTTTTAAAATTGGTGATTGCACTATTATATCTGTCGTTTTGGAAATCAGCCATTGCCTTATTGTAGAGTTCATCTGCACTTAATTTATTATTATTCATTGATTTTCTATGCATACATCCTGTTAATAGCAATGCTATTATTAATATGCTTAGTGATAGTTTTCTCATTATAGCTCCTTATCTTCGATTTGATTTAAATAGTTCTGTGCTTCTTTAACAACATTTCCTTGGAGATAGGGGTGCAACTCGATTACTTTATTAAATGCTGTTTTTGCCTGTTTGTATAAATTTTGTTGAAAATATATTTTTCCTTTTAAGAGATAGGAATCATCCATTATGGATTCCGGTAATCCTGCCACTATAGTTCTGTTTATGTAAAATAGTGCTATTGAATATTTCTTTTCGCTAAATGCTGATTGAGCCTGTTTGTGTGATATTTCACCGTATCTAAAAAGAATATCAGGATTACTCCCTATATCATTGATCGCTTTATTACAATATTCACTTGCCAGTTTTAGTAAATTCATATCTGTATATATATCTATTAAATCCAAATAAAGGTAAACCTTGATGGATTTCTTATTCATAAAAGGTAATATTTCCTTTACTATCTTTGTAGCATATAATTTTCTATCGTTACTCTTTAGATATTCTAAAATATACCTATACTTCTTATTCATCTCATAGTCAGGTTTTTCATTTAAAAGTTTGCAGTATATCTGAATAGCTAAAGAATCATGTTTCATTCTTTCAAGTTTATTGCCAAAAGCATATATAATGTCAAGCAAATTAGAGGAATCTTTAATATCGGTTTTTTGTAAAAGCATAGTGTATATTTCTGTAATTTTTCCAATATTATTAGATTTATTATAATCCTTCAATAAATTTATAGAGAGCTTTAATATGGAATCCTCGGAGATATTAGACATAGTGATTTGGTTTTCAAACGCTTTGATTCTATCCGTAGTACTATCACTTTGTCTGTTGCATGCGTTACATAGAACAATAACGAATAAAATTGATAATATTTTATTCATATACTCCTAATAAATTCCTCAATTAATTTCATAAGATTGGGTACAGCTTTTGATGCTACATCAATTACCTTATCATGGCTCGTGTTAGATGCCTTTCCGGGGGATTCGGTATTTGTAACTATTGACAGCCCGACAATTCCCATATTTGCATGTTTAGCTGCAATAACTTCAACAACAGTCGACATTCCTACTAAATCCGCTCCAATAGCTTTAAGCATTGTAAGTTCAGCTCCAGTTTCAAGGTTTGGTCCTAAAAGCCCAGCATAAACACCTTGCATTACTTTAATGCCTAATGATGCTGCAATGTTATTTAATTTATTTCTATATTCATTTGTATATAAATTATTCATTCCAGGGAATCTTTCTCCTATATCCTCTATATTAGGCCCGATTAACGGATTTTGTCCTGTGAGATTTATATGGTCATTTATTATTACAATATCACCTGTTTTAAAATAGCTATTTATTCCACCTGCTGCATTTGTAACTATAAGTATTCCTACACCTAAAAGTTTCGATATTTGGATTGGAATTACAATCTCACTTGCACTATACCCTTCATAGAGATGAAATCGGCCATTCATTATGAGCACATTCTTATTCTCGATGTTTCCGTATTGCAATTCTCCCTTATGCCCTTTTACAGTAGAGGCAGGAAAATGGGGAATGTCGGAATATCTTAAACTCTTAATTAAATTAAAAGTTCTAAAACTACTACTTTGACCGCTACCGAGTATTACTAAAATCTCAGGGGAAACTATGCCATTTTCTTTTAAATATTTAGTACATTCTTTTATAATCCTATAATTCGAGGTCATCATCCTCTTCTTCTCTAATTTGTGTATCCTTATTTTCAGCAGTGAATAGATCTATGTTTTCATTCTCATTTTCAAAAAGATCTTCTTGCTCTTTCCTGTCTCCTTTCTTGCCTATTCTCACCTCTTCTGTTTTTTCTGTAGCATTTTCATTTGACCCGTGCTTAAAAATAGATATGGCTTCAGTATGTTCTGCTTTCATATTTTCTTCGTTTTTTGCCTGTTGTAAAATGTTATTAAGTTGGTCGAGTTGAGCCTGTAAGACGGATCTGTACTGAACTATGAACATTTCCCTTTGTCTGCTCAATCGCTGGATTTCAGTCTCAATATTTTCCTTTTCCATTATAGATTCCTGTAGAATTTTCTGAGCCTCAACTTTACTTTTCTTTACTCGAAGATCTGATTCTCTTATAGCATTCTTTCTTACCTCTTCTGTAGTTTTCTGTGCCATTATCAGGGTATCTTGAAGACTCTTTTCTAAATTTTTATATTCGTCAAGTTTTATATGCTGAGTGCTCAATTTTTCAAGAAGATCTGTATTCTCCCTTGCTAAGGATTCCATTTCTTCAACGATTAAAGATAAAAAGTTGTTAACTTCAATTTTATCATATCCCCTGAGTTCCTTTCTGAACTCTTGCTTTTTAATATCAAGAGGTGTAAGTTTCAATATTTCCTCCTTTATTAGAGCTAAATATAACAATATTTATTACTATAATACATATTAAAAGCTTTTATGTCAATATGGAGGCAAATGAATGAGCAATAGTCTATTTGCATTTGGAAACGAATAATGGTGGAGGTGACGGGAGTCGAACCCGTGTCCGAAGAAATTCCATATAAGCATCTACATATATAGTTCCCTTTTTAATGTTCCTCGATAAATCTCCAGGGAACAGGATATTCAAGGAGGTAATGTTCCAAAGTCTTAACCGGATGTTGGAACAAATCCAGCCGGAGCAGCTCGTTAATCGACGCCTTTTCAAAATCCACGAGCACAAATTCTGAAAGACGGCTACTTTAACTAAGCAGCAAAAGCGTAGTTGCTATTGGCAACTGTAATTTGCCACCTTTTTACGAGGCGGTGACGACTCGACATGCAGCTTATACTTCATTTTCCCCGTCGAAACCTAGAGCACCCCCATATTCAATAGAAATATAAATAATTGTTATGGATATGTCAATTCCCTTACACCCTCACCTTAGACCTTTCCCATCAAGGGGAGGAAGGAGAGGGAGAGCCACCACATACTGTGTTAAGTCAAGCATAAAATTTCCTTTTTCTTATTACAAT
>CBDVEF010000089.1:0-6841 GCA_965372935.1 uncultured bacterium
TAACTATGTATTTTTCAATTGCCATTTTTCTGCACTTTTAACTTGACATTGACACTAATTACTTTACCTAAGGACTTTCTACTAACGTGTGTATATATCTCCGTGGTCTTTGAACTCTTATGTCCCAGTAATTCTTGAATGTATCTAAGGTCAATTCCAGTTTTCAATAAGTGAGTGGCAAAAGAATGTATAAGAGAATAAACACTTATATTCTTTTTTATTCCTGTCTTTACCACTGCGCCTCAAATATTTATTCTACAGTCCTGCACTAATATATCTGTCTTTCCTTACATTGGCACCTCTAATAAAGATCAACTTCCTTTTGCTATCTATATCTTCTGGTTTTAATTTTACTATTTCGCTTACCCTTAATCCAGCAGAATAGACAAGCATAAGCATTGCTTTATGTTTTATGTTTGATACGGAATCCAAAATCTTTAATACCTCATCTATGTTTAAGACGACAGGAAGTTTCATGAAAATTTTGCCCCCACTTCACTTGAAAATCTTTATTTTGTCATCTCTGCCATTGCCATTTATAGCCGAAATAAATGTATTTGATTTCTTCATATTAATATATTAATCAATATTCTTTTATATGTCAAATCTTTTATAGCAGAAAAGTAAAAAATATACAAATTGCGAAAAAAGCTTTTGGAATTTTCAGGATGATAAAATCATTAGATTTAGGGATATTTAATTCTTTGAATGGAATTGATTAATTTTATCCAAATCACAATAAACCTTGTTAAGATAGTAATTTGCATAAATAATTTTAAATATATCAATACTTTTATTAAAACATTCCTGTGATTTATTATGCATTTTTATTGCATTGTATATTTTGCCAAGAGTATGATTTATTCTACCTTGTTCTAGTTTCTCTCCGGATGTATTGGCGAGTTCTAAAGCTTTCTTTGCATTGTGTAATGCCATTTTTGCATTACCCCTGAAAAGGTAATACTCGGCATACCTGCGATATAACTTTATTAATTCATAGATATATCCAATATTATAAATTATCTGAAATGACAAGTCATAATATTTAAGTGCATCATCAGGTTTCCCCATAAGGAAATATAATTCTCCCATATCACCATAGACATCTGCACAGTGAAGAGGATAATTTATTTTTTCAAATATTTCCAAACTTTTATTAAGATAATTAATAGCTTTTGATAAATTATCTTTATCTTTATATATGCATCCTAAACTATCATATGAATAAGCGATTCTAAACAGATCATTCTCCTTTTTTCCTATTCCCAGATTCTCTTTATGATATTTCTCTGAATTGGTAAAATCCCCCATAAAGCGATATGCATGCCCTATAAATGAGTTGGCAAATGCAACATTCTGGATGTAGGAAAGTTTTTTAGCGATCTTCCTTGATTTAATTGCATATTCAAGTGTTTTTTTATAATTAGCTTTTCTGAAATATATAACGGAAATTTGAAAAAGAATTTTAGATACTATGATATTATTATAATTTCTAATATTTTTTAATCCATCTTGACACCATTTAAGTGATTTGTCATATTGTCCAGATCGTTCATATATAGCTGCAATTGATCGTTTAATATCTGCAATTTGATATTTATTTAGATGTTTTGTTTCTGCAAGAGCGATTTTATACCATTTCATTCCTTCATTATTGTTACCTATATCATATAACGTATCGCCAACACTTTTTAAGACACTCACATATTTCGAACGATTTGCAGTGTTTTTCATTAAATCTATTGCCTTTTTATAATAGGATAGGGCATTATCCGTATTGTATAATTCCTTGGCTCTGTCTCCTGATTTCACTAAATATTCAATTGATTTATTCTTGTTATTACCTTTCAGATAATGATATGCCAATATTTCATATTGCCCTTCAATTCTGTTCTTATATAATATTTCAATAATATGTCCAATACGATTATGTAATAATATTCTTTGCTTTATAAGGAGGCTGTCATAAATGACTTCTTGCGCTATTAGATGCTTAAAGGAGTATCTATTCTTTGAAAGGAATATTAGAAAACCAGAGTTTTTTAATTCCTCAAGATTATATTGTATGTTTAAATTATTGCCAGCAAGTTGTTTTAATATATCACAACTGCTTTCTCTCCCTATTACTGATGCAAATTGTAATATTTTTTTTGATTTTTTATTTAACTTATCAATGCGAGACATAATTATTTCTTGAACTGTATTTGGTATCTTTGATATATTACTTAGATTACCTATTCCTTTTATCGTTTCTGTAATAAATAAAGGATTGCCCTCTGTCTTTTCAAATATTGAGTTTTCAATATTTTTGGAAACTTTGCCTGACAATAATGAATCTATCATAATTTTACTGTTCTCTTTTGAAAAAGCTTGAATATGTATCTTTTCGACTTTTTTTATTATAGGGGTATAAGATGTCATACAGATAAAAAGATTCCTCTGTTCAGTATCTGAAATAAGTTGATTCAATAATTCAATAGAGGAGCTATCAGAATAATCAATGCCTTCAAAGATTAAAATAAGGAGATGTTTATTTGTCAACTTTGAAATTATGTTTTTTATTGTCATATGAATACCGAGTTTTAGTTCGTCAGGACCAGGCTGATATGTAGAAAATTTAATAGAAAATAATGTACCTATAAATAGAAGCTCATAAGGTTCTAACTTTGCTCTAAGCTTTGATTTAATAGTACTAGTATCATCCTTTTCTTCTATATTGAAATAAGAGCTTAAAATATCAATAAAAATTGAATAAGGGGTTGAGTTATTAGCGGATAATATCTTACTTGATAGGATTATTGTATTATTGAAACAATCTGTACAATTTATCCATCTCTTAAATTCATAAACAATCCTTGATTTCCCGACTCCTGATACTCCATAAAGTAATACAATATGTTTTGTTCCGTTTTTAGATTCTTTTATCATCTTCTTTATATTTTCGAATTCATGTTTCCTATCGACAAATAGTGTGTCTTTTTCTTCGATTCGTTTAGATCCAATTAATTCATAAACTTTTATAGATGTTTTTAATCCTTTGTATTTCTTATCGGTATTTTCTCTAAATTTAAAAGAGTCCGAATTGTTTTTATATGTTTCTTCACTTACAATAATTTTATTTTTTTCTCCGAACTCTTCAATTCGTTTAGCAAGATTAACAGCATGTCCAATTACTGTATATTGCCTTTTCACCTTTGATCCCACCCAACCTGCTATAACTAATCCGGTATGTATACCTATACGAACTGATAATGATTTATTGAATTTTTTATTAATTTTATTAATAGATTTTAATATTTCCATACTTGCTAATATTGCATTTTTGGAATCATTTCCCATTGTTTGCGGAGCTCCAAATACAGCCATTACACAGTCTCCAATATAACTGTCAACAGTACCGCCATATTTATAAATTATTTGAGAACTGATTTTAAAATATTCATTTATTAGATCTGTTACATTTTCCGGATCCATTTTTTCTGCCAATGCTGTAAATTCTACAATATCAGCGAATAAAACAGTAACTACTCTTCTTTCGCTCTGGAATTTCCCAATCATATGATATTTTCCTCTTCGTTGAATAATTCATTGTCATTTTTCAAATCAACTTTTTATAAATTTCCCGAATAATTATTGTCACATATTTAGATTATACATTTATTTTGTATTTGTCAAATGTTTATAATAAAATAAGGTAGATAGATATATATGTTCCAATTTATAATATAGATTCACTATATTAATCTTTTTTTTATTTTACATATTTATTTTTCTATCAATTATATTGCCATTTTTATCAAGATATATGTATTGAGAAATATTACCATTATCGTTATATACATAGCGAGTAACTGCTATATCCTTTTTTAATTGTTTATCAGTATTGTAATATTTTTCTTCAGTAAGACGTCCCTTATTGTCATATTCTAACTTAACTATAGCAACATTATCAATATTTACATCCCAATCTTTATGACATCTGCATTCTTTTGTGTTTTTATTGGTATCAAAGTATTGTTCTTCAATTATATCGCCCCTGGTGTTATATTGCCATTTTATAATTGCAATGCTATTATCCCTATTTTCCGTTAATTCTTCGTTGAGATTTAAGTATCTTTCTTCAATCTTATTTCTGTTATTGTCATATTGCCACACTGTTATTGGAACGCCTGAAATATCATTGCTTTTCAATTGATTATCTGTCCCAAAACATCTTTCTTCTACAGTCTTTCCATTATCCTTATATTCCCATTTTGTTATTGCTATTTTACTATCCATACGCTCTCTTAATTCATTGATTGCACCGAAATATTTTTCTTCTTTAATTCTACCTGCATCATCATATAACCATTCAGTTGCTGCGATTCCATAATTCCAATATATCCATTCACCTGTAAAAACTCTTTCCATAAGTTCTTCATCATATCCGCAATAATTTTCTTTTATTTTATTCCCATCCTTATCGTATTTCCAATTAACAATAGGAACTCCATAAAGCCTGCTGGGACATAGTTGTTCATCCGTTCCATAATACCTTGCTTCAATGATATTCCCTCTATTGTCATATTTCCATCTAATTATAGCAGCCCCATCAAATTTACTTTTCCTTAATTTACCATCATTACTATAACAACTCTTTACAAGTAAATTGCTTTTATTATCGTATTGAAATATTATTATTGAGACACCATCTGTAGTATTCCCTTCAAGTTCCCTGAGTTTATTATAATATCTCTTAATAACCTCATATCCCCCTCTATCGTCATATGAATATTCATGATTAATAATTGCAGCTCCATCGGCTTTTCGTCCTGTTAACTTCTCGAATCTATCATAGTTCCTTTCTTCAAGCAAATCCCCATTATTGTTATAATCCCATTGAATAATAGCGATATTATCATACCATCTTTCTTTTAATGTTCCATTTTCTCCAATATATTTTTCTTCGATTCTATTCCCTTCATTGTCATATTTCCATTGGATTATAGGAACTCCTAATATCCCGTGACCTGTAAGATTTCCTTTTAAATCATAAAATTTTTTTTCAATTATTCTTTTAGAATTATCATATTTTAACTCAATTTTTGAAATATTTTGATGATCTACTATAATATTTCCCTGTTTCCCGAGATATTCGATTTGTTTGGGAATGCCCATTTGATTTAGATATATCACAATAGCAAAATATCCATCTTTATTGGCAATGGGCTCTCCGTTAGAATCATAATATGTGTGTTTCTCAATTTTTTTTGAATATTCAATATCAATCATTGATACATAATAATAGTCATCCTTTGAAATTTCTCCAAATTTTATATATTCAATTTTCACTATTCTATCTCTTGCATCATAAGTGAATTTATAGTATTTGTTATGATCTAATGCATCTTCAGAAATCTGATTTTCTCCAATAATTGAATACATATCGTTAACAGTGAAATTTTTGAAATATTTGAATGATTCTTTGCTTGAACAACCCACTACTAATAATATTATGGAAAACAAAAATAATTTAATAATTGATTTCATTATTCACTCCTCTTTCAATATTTTTTTAATTCTATCACAAAAGACAGATTTTGAAAAGACATTTTTTATATTTTAGGTAGATAGGTATAGACATACTTACCAGTTTAATGAGAGAGGAAAGGATTAAATCCATTTCTCTCTGTTCTAATTATCCCCCCTCCCTTCTATTCCCTCCCACCTGTGGAGGGACAGTTAAGAAGTACTCCTTTTCTATTTATATTCCCCTTTCCGTGGTTAATTCTTTTTGTGTAATTCATTCCCTAATTCGTGAAATCAAGGTAAAAGATTATTTTCCCTCTCTTTGGTGAAATTCGTTGATATTCTCTTTCCCTTTTCGGCTGGCGTCTGATGTCTGGTGTCTGACGTCTATTACTATTTATTCGTGAATTTGTGGCTATTCTCACACTTTCCGTGATTGTTCCCTGCTTATTTACTCTCTCATAAATTTATGTATCAAAATATTGGATAACTCTCTTACAGAATTAAATACGGGTAGATGATTTGATTCATTAATGGGGATTAGTTCAATTTTATCATATTTTGTATTATGTACAATTTCATTATAAGGAAAAACTGTATCCTTTTTCCCATGTATTAAACATATAGGTATATTAATTTTCTGTAATTCTTTATAATCATCAAGTGCGGATGAATATAGCAATTGATACAAAGATCCCAAATAACCCATTATTGATGTATATTTAACATCCATAAATAATCTTTTTATATCGTAATCTTGAGAATCCATATATTCTTTATAATCAAAATCTTGAAGATTCTTTTTGGATTTAGCTATTTTAAAGATTGCATAAATCAAATATTTTATAAGTAAATTCTGGGATATATTGAATTGCAATTTTGTTGATTTTTGAATATATGGATTGGAAGCGACTAAAAACAATCGATTTACTCTATTACTAATCATATTTGCCAATTTAATAGCCACAAAGGAACCATAACAATGGCCAAAAATATTTAACTTTGTATGTTTTTCGAATTCAATATCTATTATCTTCTTAATAAAAATACTCTGTGATATGTAACTGTATTCCCTCAAATTATTGAGATTTATGGATTTTCCATGGCCAATTAAATCGACTATGATTGCATTGATATCTATTTTACCATTTGAAGAATTGAGAATTCCATCGATTAAATTAATAAATACTAACTTATTTCCTCCCAGACCATGGATAAATATAATATTAATTTGTTTATCTGAATGACAGTTTGATTTGAATATATAATATGAAACTACTTTATTATTGTTTATTTCAAGATATTTTTCAATTAAATTGTCATTTATTAATGC
>CBDVEF010000090.1:0-6810 GCA_965372935.1 uncultured bacterium
CAGTTATATTCTTTTGTTCCATTAAATGTCCTCTCTATTTAATAATATTTTAATATTTTCTATAAGGTTCTCTAACAAAATTTCTAAAATTTCACCTGTTTTTCTAATTTTAATTTCAATAATGCCATCTTTGAATTTTCTTCCTATTCTTATCTGAATCGGAATACCTAAAAGATCAGCATCTTTGAACTTACTTCCTGCTCTTATGTCTCTATCATCAAAAAGGGCATCAATACCTCTTGCTTTTAATGTTTCATATATATTATTGGCTACTGTCATTACATTTTCATCACTTGAATTCAATGGCATAATAATAATATCAAATGGTGCAATTATCTTTGGCAATATTATACCATTGTCATCACTAAATACCTCTATACAGGTTTGTAGCAATCTCTCTACCCCTATACCATAACTTCCCATTACAATAGGTTGTTCAACACCATCTTTATCAAGGTATGTGGCATTCATTGCTTTGGAGTATTTAGTACCCAATTCAAATATATGCCCCAGTTCGATTGTATTTATACACCTTAATGGTGAACCACACTCAGAACATCTATCCCCATCCTTTACCTTACGAAAATCAGCATACCTGTCCGGTTTAAAATCCCTTTCAATCTCAACGCCAATTATATGTTTACCATTAATATTCGCTCCTGTTATTAATCCTTTGGTATCCTTTAATGATTTATCAGCTATAATTTCGATATTTTTTAGTCGATAGGGACTTATATATCCGGGAACACTTTGAGTAATAGTTTCTATTTCTTCATCGGTTGCAGGTCTATAGTTTGTTCCTAAAATATTATTTAATTTTTCAGCCTCGATTTCATCATCACCTCTTAAGAGTATAAAAACAGGCTTTGAATCAACTATATAAAGCAAACTTTTAATAAAATATATTTTATCCGTATGTAGAAATTCAGCTACTGATTTTACATTACCTTTTACCGGGGTGTTAATTATTTTCAACTCTGTCTCTTCTCCGGATATATTTTCAGTATCCGCAGATGCAATCTCAATATTACTCGCATAATTACACTTATCACAAACTACAATTCTATCTTCACCCACTTCCGATTCAACCATAAATTCTTGTGAAGCGGAACCGCCCATCAATCCACTACTTGCAGAAACAACATAAAAATTCAAACCGAGTCTTTTGAATATCTTGGAATATGTTTTGTAATGCATTTGATAACTCTTATGTAAATTCTCTAATGATGTATCGAGACTGTAAGAATCCTTCATAATAAATAATCTTGTTCGGAGTAATCCGCTTTTCGGACGAATTTCATCTCTGAATTTCCACTGAAAATGATACCATATTTGAGGCAATTCCTTATATGAACGAATTTCCTTTCTTGCAAGATCTGTAATCAACTCTTCATGAGTAGGAGCAAGGACCATATCGTGGTTTTTTCTGTCTTTTAATCGAAACATCTCATCTCCATACGTCTCCCACCGTCCCGTTTCTTTCCATGGATCAGCAGATGACATTATCGGAAGGATGATTTCCTGAGCATCTATATTATTCATCTCTTCTCTGATGACATTTATCACTTTCTGAACAGATCTTAAACCCAGCGGAAGATATGAATAAATTCCACTCCCTACACTTCTTATATAGCCTGCTCTTATTAAAAGCTGGTGGCTTCTAATAACCGCATCTTTTGGATATTCTTTCAATGTAGGAATTAGACCTCGTTTTAATTTCAAGAATTACCTCCGTTTGTAAATTTTAACCTAATCTATATAGCAAATATTGACATATCTGTCAATATGGAAGAAATGTTATTTTTTTTTATTAATTAATAAATTGAAAAATAATCCTTTTTGTGTTATAAAAAATGAAACATTGGAGGAAAAAATGGAGATAATCAGGAACTGTTATATAATTACAATGGATAAACAACTTTCACAATTTGAATATGGAGCCATAGTCGTTGACAATGGTATAATTTTAGATGTCGGGAATGAAAAGGATATTATATCTCATTATAAAGCAGATAACATATATGATGCTGATAGAAATATTTTATTACCCGGGTTTATAAATACACATACCCACTCTGCAATGACACTTTTTAGAGGATTTGCCGATGATCTTCCTCTGAAAAACTGGTTGAATGATTATATTTTCCCATCGGAAGAGAAATATGTATGTAAGGAATTCGTAGATAACGGTTGTCGAATTGCTGCAAGTGAAATGATAAGAAGCGGTATAACAACATTTCTTGATATGTACTTCTTTCAAGATACAGCAGCTAATGTTTTCAAAGAAGCAGGTATGAGGGCTTTCCTCTCGGAAGGATTGATTAATTTCCCTACACCCGATATGAAGGATCCTGAAAAATCTATTGCCTATGTCGAAGATTTTATAAATAAATGGAACGGGGATGATCTGATTTCACCTGCTATTGCCACACATGCCCCATATACATGTAGTGATGAACTTCTAAGGAATGCAAGAGATCTTGCAGACAAATATAACCTTGTATTTAATATTCATTTATCCGAAACAACATTCGAAGTCGATACGATATTAAAGGAGAAAGGGGTAAGACCTGCTTTCTATCTTGATAATCTGGGAATTTTAAAAGAAAAAACAATTCTTGCACATTGTGTCCATATCAATGAAGACGAATCTCTATTAATCAGAGATAGGGGTTCATCAATAGCCCATAATCCTCAGAGTAATATGAAACTTGCATCGGGAGTTGCTCCGGTAAATATGTTTAAACATATAGGGGTAAATGTTACTATTGGAACCGACGGAGCATGTAGTAATAACAACTTAGATATCATCGAAGAGGGAAGAGAAGCTGCTTTGTTATCAAAGGTTTTCGAGAAAGAGCCAACATCATTGGATGCCAAATATATTTTACAGTGTCTTACAATAAACGGGGCAAAGGCATTAGGTATAGAAGATACTACTGGCAGTATTGAAAAAGGGAAAAGGGCAGATATTATTATAATTGACACACATACGCCAAATATGATACCGCTATATAATCCGTACTCTCAGATTGTATATTCAGCCAATCATTCTAATGTGAACGATGTTATGATAGATGGTAAATGGGTAATGAAGAATAAAGATATATTATCATTTGATGATTCGAACCTTTTTGAATTAGGTGAAAAATGGAGAAAAAGAATAAAGGGTTGATATTTTATATCGATACATTAGGATGTTTTAAAAATCTTGTTGACAGTGATATTCTTGTTCAAAATTTAATTGCTGAGGGATTGGAAAAAACAGATAATCCTGAATCCGCAGATATTCTTATTGTAAATACATGTGGGTTTATAGATGATGCAAAGAAAGAGTCAATTGAAACTATTCTATCTCTTGCCAGCGGGAAAGGTGGAAGGAAATTAATAGTTGTAGGATGTCTTTCGGAACGATATAGGGAAGAGCTTTTAGACCTTATACCGGAAATCGATATAATAACAGGCGTTAATAACTGGGATAATATAAAATATCTTATTGATAATAATATCAGAATTTCTTTCAATAAAAGGATTTACAAATATAATCAGGTTATTGGAAAGAGAATGTTAACACCGTCACATATGGCATTTGTTAAGATATCGGAAGGTTGTAGTAATAATTGTGCTTTCTGTGCAATTCCGCAAATAAGGGGGAAATATTGTTCAAGAAGAATGGGGGTTGTCGTAAAAGAGGTGGAGTTGCTTATAAGGGGCGGGGTTAGAGAGATAAATTTGATATCTCAGGATAGTTCTTGCTATGGTTTGGATATGTATGGGAAAAAAGCATTATTTGACCTATTAAAAAAGATTGACGATATAGAAGGAGATTTCTGGATAAGGGTGTTTTATCAGAATATAGATCTGTTCGATAATAATATTATATCGTTAATAAGAGATTCGAAGCATATTCTTCCATACTTTGATATACCTATTCAGCATTATTCGGACAAAATGATTCGATTAATGAATAGAGGATCCGATAGTAATAGAATTGATTATATTATGAATCTAATAAGAGAGAGGATACCCGATTCCGTTATTAGAACATCTGTTATTGTCGGGTATCCCGGTGAGAAAAGAGAAGATTTCGAGCAATTGAAATTATTTCTGAGAATGAATAAACCTGATCGTATAGGTGTATTCAAATATAGTGATGAAGAGAGAACAAGAGCATATAATCTCAAAGAAAAAGTTTCTAATGCAACGAAAAATAGGAGATTGATGAAATTGATTGAAATCTCGGCTAAAAATTCACTGAATAGAAATATATCATTAATTGGGAAGAAACTAAGAGTGCTCATCGATGCAAAGGAAGGTGATTATTATATCGCAAGAAGTAAATATGATGCTTTTGAGGTGGATGATCTGATATATATTGAGAATAAAAAGGTTAAAATCGGTGAATTTTATAATGTTGTGATTGAAGATGCAATAGAATTTGACCTTTTCGGAAAAATAGTATAAGGAGGGTAAAAATGAAGAGATTGTTTCGATCAAAAGAAAGCAGGATGGTTGCAGGACTTTGCGGAGGATTGGGGGAGTACTGGTCAATGGATCCGACGGTAGTCAGATTGATATTTATTCTTATTTTAATTATTACAGGTGTTATTCCAGCTCTTCTCGCTTATTTAATCGGATGGATAATTGTTCCGGAGGAAGAGGAATAAATGCCAAGTTGGAAGTGGAGATTCTATGTAGAGACGCAATATTTTGCGTCTAAGATAAGCTATAAGTAAGAAGAGGAAATGGAGTAGGAAATTGTGAATTGTGAATTGTGAATTATAAATTAGTGAAATCAAAGTAAAAATTATCCTCTTCTCTTTGTGAAATTTGTGGTTAATTTCCCTATTTCTTCCTTGCTTTATAGGAGAGGATTGAGGTGAGGGTGATGCGGTGCAAACGGGAACAACAAACGCCAGAGAGAACATATGAAAATTGTAAATGGTGAATTCGTTGTGGATCTCTCTTATTCTCCTCTCCCCCTGTGTCATAAGAGCGTAAATCGAAATTTGTGACATTGTAGGGGCGAATAATTATTCGCCCTAATTCGTGTAATTAAAATAAAAAATTGTCCCCCTTCCCTTAGTGAACTCGTGGTTAACCTCCCTTTTTCCCCCTCCCTTCTTTTCCCTCCCACCTGTGGAGGGAAAGTTGTAAATTGTCCCATTAGTGTAATTTGTGGATTCTCTCCATCTGACATCTGGTGTCTGATGTCTATTATTCGTTATTCATTGAAAGTTAGAGAAAGTAGACGACTGACCCCGGTTTTTAAGGCGAGGTAGATATCAATCCTGATGATGTTTGGATTAAATAAGAGAAGATAAAAGCAAAAGAAGGATTGATTTCTTAATTATATTTTTTATCATTTTCATTTTTACCATTTGGTCTTTGAATATGCCCATTAATTCCATATTCGTCATAGATGTCAAAAACCTTTCTGCAGAATTTAATCATTTTCTCATCATTATTAGTAACTGATTTTTCATATATCTTAATAAAATATTTTTTCGCTGCTTCTGTTTGTGAATAATTCTTTTTCATTAAATTATGTTCCATACACAAAGTTTGCCCATTACTAATATCGTTAGTTCCACCCTTATCTTTCGGTTTAATATGATCAACCACTAATTCAATACCATCCTTAAGTCCTCTCCCACAAACAACACATTTATATCTATCTCTTTCAAGAATCGCTTTCTTTTCCTTTGGAGAGAAATCTTGTAATTCTACATTGTGATCATAATTAGGATCATAACGATAAACCCCTTTTTTTACCTTTATTAGTTTACCTTCCTGATGAAGTTTCCTTATTGCTCTCCATGGATCACGAGGTGGTGTTTTATGATCTTTTAACCACTGTTTTGTTATCCAATCTACAATTGGACCATGGTGCAAATCTTCACCAGGATGTTTTTTAAAATATTTCATTACTAATTCATTTATTGTTTTAGGCTTTTTCATGTTTTATCACCTCAAAAAGGGTTTGATCTTCAATTTTTGCTTCATTAATCAATCTTTTTTTAGCTAACTTACAATATGATTCATCGATTTCTATTCCAACACCTTGCCGATTATTCTTGTAAGAGGTAATAAGAGTAGTTCCAGAACCCATGAATGGGTCAAGAATTGTATCCCCAACAAAAGAAAATAGTTTTATGCATCTTTTAGGTAATTCTTTTGGGAATGGTGCAGGATGCCCCACTCTCTTTTTGCTCTCTCCTGGAAATGTCCATAATCCATTTGTCCATTCCATAAACTCTTTTTTGGTAATATCCGACTTTTTACTTCCAGAAGTTTTTTTCCATACATTTTTATATAGTATAACAATCAATTCGACAGGAGCGATAACATAAGGGGCTGAAGCTGAAAGCCAGGATCCCCAGGCAGTTCTCCTGGATATATTTCCTTCATTCCAAATAATCGTTGAATGGTATTTAAATCCAATCTCCTTTGCTATTATAGTTAAATCTGCCCCCATACTCTGTTGCCCTCCCTTGTTCTTATCTAACGGAATATTAAAACAGAATCTTCCATCATTTTTTAACCAACCATAACATCGCTTTAACCATTTTTTACTAAATTCAAGATATTCTTCATAAGATAATTTATCATCATGAGCATTATATTTAATATCCACATTATAAGGTGGTGATGTTATTATCAAATCAATACTATTAGTCTCTATTTCCTTTGTTGTTAGCACATCATCATTGATAATTTTTACCCCTCTATAATTATAAAACATTTTTTCATTCATTTCATTTCATCTCCAGTGCACTATAATGATTATTTGTATTCATATACTTTCGA
>CBDVEF010000091.1:0-6792 GCA_965372935.1 uncultured bacterium
GATTTACATTTAAAGTATATAATAAAAAACGGGATAATTTTGAATAAGGAGATTTAATATGAGTAAAATTGTTGAATGTGTACCAAATTTCAGTGAGGGACGAAATAAGGAAATTGTAGATTCAATAGTTAATGAAATAATTACAGCAGGGAATGTACGCTTAATAAACAGGGAAATGGATGCGGATCATAATAGATCTGTAATCACATTTGTCGGGGAACCTGAAGAATGTTTAAAAGCAGCATTTGCCGGTGTAAAAAGGGCATCTGAATTGATTGATTTGAATAAACATAAAGGAGAACACCCCAGGATTGGAGCTACTGATGTTGTCCCTTTTATCCCCGTAAAGGATGTTACTATGGAGGAATGTGTTGAGTTAGCTAATAAATTAGGTGAGAAAATTGCCAATAAACTTAAAATACCTGTATACTTATATGAGGAAGCTGCAAGGACACCAGCAAGAAAGAATCTGGCTAAAATTAGGAAAGGGCAATTTGAAGGCTTAAAAAAAGAAATTGAGATAGACCTTACTAGAAAACCAGATTTCGGGGAAACTAAGATACACCCAACTGCTGGAGCAACTGTAGTCGGTGCAAGATATTATCTTATTGCTTTTAATGTAAATTTAAGAACAGATGATATTGATATTGCTAAAAAGATAGCAAAAAGTATACGATTTAAGAATGGTGGGTTTAGATATATAAAAGCAATGGGTTTTGCAATAAAAGAAAGAGGCATTGTTCAAGTTTCGATGAATATGACCAATTATCAAAAAACAAGTCTTTATCATGCATTTGAATTTATAAAAAGAGAAGCCGAGAGATATGGCGTATTGATTGCCGGTAGTGAACTTGTAGGTTTAGCACCAATGGAAGCAATTATCGACATAGCAAATTATTATATAAGATTTGAAAATCCGATACATGAACAAATCCTTGAGAATAAAATTTGGGAAGAGGGGGGTATTATTCCTAAGGAATTCCTTTTATCACTATCTTCAGATAGCCCCGCACCTGGTGGTGGTTCTGTGGCTGCAATGAATGCGGCTCAATCCGCAGCTCTTGCAGAAATGGTAGCGAGATTAACAGCAGGGAAGAAAAAATATGAAGAATATAATGATGAGATGAACAATATAATTAAAATAGCAAGCGATCTTAAAAATATATTTACAGAAAGGATACAAAAGGATATCGATGCATTCAATGGAGTTATGACAGCATTTAAAATGCCCAAAAGTACAGATGACGAAAAAGCGATCAGAAAGGAAATGATAACAAAAGCGACTATAGAAGCAATTGATTCCCCTATGGAGATAATCAATCATTCATTGGAAATGTTCGATGTTCTAAAAACATTATCTGAACATGGGAATAGGAATGCGATTAGTGATGTGGGTGTAGCTTCTGAAAATATGCAAACTGCTTTTAAAAGTGCTGTTTATAATGTATATATTAACTTTGTCACATCACTTGGAGACGAATTTATAAAAAATAAAAAGAGAGAAATTGATAAAATTAATAAAAAAGTTAAATTATCTATGAATATAATAACAAAAAATGTAGAAAGTGCCATTGGATTTTAGTTGACAATTAGCGTATTTTTACATAATATAATAGTATGGGATTTGAGGATTTCTTTCATCTAAAATTAGATCCATTTTCTAATGTGCCGGATCCAAGATTTTTCTTTTCAAGTTATGAACATAAATTGGCAATAGTGAAAATTCTTTATACAATAGATAAAATGAGGGGATTAAGCTTGTTGATAGGAGATGTTGGAACAGGAAAAACAACTATTTCAAGGAAATTATTAGTTACAATTAATAAAAATTCTAATTTCAAAGCAGGTTTAATTGTTTTAACAAACGATTATTTTGATATTAAATGGTTTATGAGTAGAATAGCTAAATTTTTGGGTGTAGAAAAACAGTATGATGATTATGGTAATTTAAAGAATGCCATCACAAATAGGTTGATAAGCTATTATAGAAATGGAAAAAAAGTTGTATTAATTGTAGATGAAGTTAATAATATGAAAGAAAAGAGTGATATCATTGAGGCGATAAGAGGTTTTCTTAATTATGAACTTGGCAATAGGAAATTAATTACATTTGTCTTAATTGGGACTAAAGAAATATTACCTTATCTAAAGCACAACGAATCCCTTTATCAACGAATATCAATGAAATTACAATTAAAGCCTTTATCCCTTGAATCATCAAAGGAATATGTTAGATATAGATTGAAGACAGCAGGTGCTGATATAAACCTCTTTTCAGATGAAGCATTGGACATTGTTTATAATGCAAGCAGAGGTATTCCAAGGCTTATAAATATTATTTGTGATAATGCCCTTCTTGACGCTGCATTGCTTAAAAAAAACCATATTGATGATAAGATGGTTGAAAATGTAAGCCGGTTTTATAAAGTAGATTCGGAAATCTAAGAGGTAATAATGGCTACTTTAGCTGAAATAAAAGCAATGGCAAAGGAATATGCTAAAAAGAAACAATATGATAAAGCTATTGCACTTTTAGAAAAAGTAATAAAAAAGAAAAGTGAATATGGTTCGGATGCACGTTTTTTGAATGAGATAGGAGAATTAAGTCTTAGTGATGGACAATTAGATAAAGCTGCTTCTTACTTTTCTAAAGCTATAGAATTTTATACAAATGATTATTTTTACCCGCAAGCAATAGCTCTTTGCAAAAAGGTTCTTAGAATTAAAACGGAAGAATATACTATCTATAAAAAAATGGGTGAGCTTTATATTAAAACCGTTAATATAGGTGAAGCAGTAAAAAATTATGAAATGTTTATAAAATATGCTAAGAATAGAAAATTAACTGATGATGTTTATAATGCATATAAAAGCTTAATCACAATTGTCCCGAAAAGGTATGAATTCAAGTATGAACTTATTGACTATTACCTGGAAAATGGGGATGAAGAAAATGCAAGAAACGAATTAGTGCAGTTCAAAAAATATCTTAGTGAGAGGGATGATAAAAAGGAGATTAATAAATTAGTTAGTAAATTCAAAAAAGTCTTTCCAGAGATAGAAAAAATTGTGCAAGAGAATGGGGATGATGAGAATCTTGCGGATCTGCTTATGAGTGCAATGGATAAGATAGAAAGTAAAAAAGAGGAAAAAAGGAAAATTGTTGAGGATATTGTTGCTGAAAATGAAGAACATTTAGTTGAAGAGGAATTGAAAGAAGAATTCAAAGTAGAGGAAATTGAAGAGAGTAAGGTGCAAGTTGAAGAAGAAGAGGTTAAAAAGCCCGAGAAAAAGAAACAGACCAGTGAAGAACAATTAGATATTGAAATAGATGAAACTGAATTTGCAGCTATTGGAAAAGAAGAGAACCCGGAAGAATCTATTGTCAAGGAAAAAGAGACGATTAAAGAGACAGCAGATGAAATAGAAATAGAGGAGAAGGATGGAATTAAGGGGGTACATTTAACAGAAGAGGAGAAAGAGCAGATAAGAAAAGAGAGTAAAAGTGAATATAAAAAGAAGGCTATGAAAAGGAAAATGTAGAAAGAATCTGCTTTTAGTGAAAATATTATAGAATCTTCAATGGATGAGGTTAGTTTTGAAGAAATAAGTCCTGAAATTGATACTCATATTAAAGAGGTTGTAGGTGATTTTAAGTCTGAAGAAAGTAGTATTACAACATCGACATGGGATGAGTATATGGATTTGGCTGGATTATCGGAAAGTCTTGGAGATGATGAGCAAGCTTATCGTTATTATATCGAAGCTGCAGATGGGTTTTATGATGAAGGGATCTACGATAAAAGTAAAACAGCTTATGAAAAATCATTTAAGATAAATCCTGACAATTTAAAGCCACTTAAAAAAATGGCTGATATTTGCCTTAAACTGGGGAATAATAAAGAATCTGTAGATTTATACATGCGTTTATCAGATAATTTGGAAAAGCATGGTGTACATAAAGAAGCGGAAAAAATGAGACAAAAAGCCAATGATCTGAGTTTAGTGAAGGAGGTAATAACCGCTAAGAGGGAGGAGATAAGTGAAAAGAAGGTAAAGACAGAAAAGACTGAGGAATATATTGATCTTGCATCGATGCTATCCGAGGAGATAGAAGAGGTATCAACTGAGAAGGAGATTGATCTAAATAAAATATTAAGTGAAGAAGATACGTTTAATGATATTAATGTTGATATAAATCAAATTTCAGAAGTGATAAATAAACAGGTAAAAAAAGGGGATTTTTCAGCACATTACGATTTAGGGATCTCTTATAAGGAGATGGGAATGTACGAAATGGCAATAAACGAGTTTAAATCCTCTATGAGTGGGGAAAAAGAACAATTAAAAGCACTTGATATGCTCGCAATATGCCATATCGAAATTGGTAGATATTCAACAGCAGAAAACATATTTAAGAAAGCATTATCATTATCTGATAGAAGCAATGAGGAATATGCCGGGATTTCATTTAATCTTGGACAACTATATGAACAAGAAAAACAATATGTAAAAGCGATGGAACTATATAAGAGAGCTAAATCACTTGGAGGCAAATTCCCGGGGATAGAGAATAAAATTAAAAACATGGAGAACAATTTGAAAACGGATAAAAAGGGTGGAAAAAAAACAATTAAAAAAAATAAGATAACATATATTTAACATTATGGATATATTAGAATGGATATATTAGAATATTATGGATTAAAACTTCACCCCTTTTCCAATTCTCCTGATGAGAGGTTCTATTATAAAAGCCCTCAGCATGAGAAAACATTATTTAAATTATTACATGCTGTTGATAATAAAAGAGGACTCGCAATCGTTTCAGGTGATATTGGAGCAGGGAAAACAACTATCTCAAGGAGACTGTTAGATTATTTATTGTCAAATGAAAAATATGAACCGGCTTTACTTGTTATAATACACAGTGAAATTACATCAATCTGGTTATTAAAAAAGATTGCAATGCAATTGGGAATAGAAAAGTTGCCAGAGTTAAAGGTTGATATTATCAGTGTTATGTACAGAAAATTGATTGAATTGAATGATAACAATAAGACGGTTGTTATAATGATTGATGAAGCTAATATGTTAAAATCAAAAGAGATAATGGAGGAGATTAGAGGAATTTTAAATATTGAATCGGAAAATAATCATTTAATTACATTTATATTATTCGGACTTAAGGAGATGGAGGAGTCTTTAAAACTTGATATGCCTTTATACGAAAGGATTGCTATAAGATGTCTCGTTGATCCACTGAATCATGAATCAACTATTGGATATATTAATCACAGATTAAATGTAGCCGGAAGAAATGCCCCTATTTTTACAGATAATGCTATTGAAATGATATATAAGTATTCCAAAGGGAAACCCAGACTTATAAATATACTTGCTGATAATGCTCTTCTTGAAGGATTCTTAACTAAAAAGCAAATAATAGATGATATAATTATAAAACAGGTTCTTGAAGATTTTGGCATGAGGTCTTAATTTGGATTATTGTGATCTACATCTTCATTCAAAACATTCGGATGGTAGATTATCTATTAATGGGCTTTTCGAACTTGCCGATGAATTGTCTATAAGAGCAATTTCAATTGTAGATCACGATACTCTTAAAGGACAATGTGAAGCAATAGATCTTGCTTTAAAGTTTAATATTGAATATATTACAGGTGTTGAAGTAAGTACTTTATACAACAATACAGAGATACATATAATTGGGTATGGAATAGATATTTACAATAAAAAATTAATTGACCTGTTTAATAAGATGCAACATGAACGAGTATTAAGAGCTGTTAAAATACTTGAAAAACTTCGGAAATATGATATATTTATAGATATAGAGGAAATTGATGATAACTATATGAGTAAAAACATAGGAAGATCTCATATAGCCAGAATGATAGAAAGGAGAGGGTATCTGTCATATAAAGAAGCATTTAAAAGATATTTATACAATAATGGTCCTTGCCATGAACCAAAGATGGAAATATTACCCGAAATCGCAATAGACTATATACATAAAGCAGGTGGTATTGCTGTGCTTGCTCACCCGGGTATAGCATTGCCATACGAATATATTGATATAATTGTTAATATGGGTGTTAATGGTATTGAAGTTTATTATCCTAAGCATTCAGAAACAAAAAAGCATGATTTTTTAGAAATTGTAAGAAGAAGAAATTTAATTGCTACTGGTGGATCGGATTTCCATGGCGATAAGAATGATTATAGAATAATCAAAAATCATAAGGTAAAATATGATGTTTATCTTAAACTAAAGAGGTATTATGATAACAGAAGATATAATGAAGAAATTAAGTGTAAGCAATGAAAAAAAGATACTGTTAATTGTAATGGACGGGGTGGGGGATATAGAGATCAATGATGTTGATACAATTAGCACACCCCTTGCTGTTGCAAATAAACCAAACATTGATAAACTATCCAGAAAATCAGCTCTTGGAGAAGGTTTTCCTGTTGATATAGGTATTACTCCTGGAAGTGGCCCTGCACATTTATCACTTTTTGGATATGATCCATTGAAATATAATATAGGAAGAGGTGTTCTTGAAGCTGCAGGAATTGGGCTTAAAATTAAAAAAGGTAATATAGCAATCAGGGGTAATTTTGCAACGATAGATAATAATGGAATAATTGTCGACAGAAGAGCAGGAAGAATATCAACGAAAAAAAATAGAGAACTTATTGATTATTTAGGAGGGAAAATTAAAAAAATCGAAGATATCAATGTTGAATTTTACGCTGGTAAAGAAC